>DATMJF010000542.1:0-9020 GCA_035554455.1 Rummeliibacillus sp. | reverse complement strand
GTGAAAAATGTCAAAAATAACAAAATTGCATCAGCCAAATGGAAAGACTTAGAAAATGGTCAAAACTACAGCTGGTATGTAGACGTTACCGATCGATTTAATGGAAAAACACGTTCACCTATTTGGACATTCAAAACGATCGATGACACCAAACCACCACGTGGGAAAAAATAACCGTTCCTGGCATACGAAATTCTGATATTAAAATTCAAATTTGGTTCCAGTCTCTCAGGAGGCTGGAATATTTTTTGTATTTTTCCACAGGTAGAAGGCTATCCACGAAACTGAGTTGTGAATCCGCGATTCCAAGATGACTATCCGCGGAATTCCTCAGTCTATCCGCGAAATTAAGAATTGTATCCGCGTTTCCGGCATTTTACGTCTTTGTATAAGGTAATCATAAAAGTATTGAATCTATAATTAATAGATTCCGCTCATTTCAAAGAATCTATTAAATTATTAGAAGATTGCACAAAATACAATGCATATTGATTCGTAGCAAAAACAGCAGATTAAATAATATTTGAATGATTCCATTTTCTTCAGCTAGTACATAAGGAAAGTCACATTTTATATATTTTATCATTCAAACCAAATGCAAAAGGCCTTAATATCCGTCGATATCAAGGCCTAATATTACAGTGGAAAAATATAATTAATGTTGACACTTTTCACTTATTAATTAAATATTATAGAATCCCATCGAAAGCAAAATGAATCTACATAAAGAAATTTTAAGACTAAGAATGATACAGTTTTTTTGATATCAAAGTTTTTAATCTATTAGCTCTCTTTACGAAGTGAGGAGTTATTAGTTTGTACATTTAATTTGTTCATCTCGTCTACACGCTTTTCCCAATAATCTGCGTTTTTAATTCCCAATTTACGAGGGTCAAAGACAGGGTCTAAGCCTTGTTTCTTCTGTTCTTCGTAATCTTTCAAAGCTATTAAAGCTGGCTTTAATAAGAACAATAAACCAATTACGTTGACATATACCATTAAACCAAGACCAGTATCCCCAAGTGCCCAAGCTGTTGCAGCTGTTTTTACTGAACCAAAGAATAATAGCGCTAAGAATCCTACTTGCATGATACGAATCGCAATTTTTAGCTTCGCACCTTCCATCATAAAGGCTAAGTTTGTTTCTGCGATATAGTAATATGCCATAATCGTAGTAAAAGCAAAGAATAATAACGCGATAGCGATAAAGCCTGAACCTAATCCTGCAAGTGGGAAGGCCTGTTCAATTGCTGCTTGCGTATAAGCTTCACCTGGATTTACTCCTGGAATATTTTCTACTAAAATTTCCCCTGTTTTTTCATTTTGTACGTTATACGCTCCTGTGAACAAGATGATAAACGCTGTTGCTGTACATACTAAGAAAGTATCAAAGTAAATTGAGAAAGCTTGAACGAAGCCTTGCTTAACTGGATGTGATACTTCAGCAGCAGCTGAATGATGAGGACCAGTACCTTGTCCCGCTTCATTTGCGTAAATACCACGTTTTACACCCCAAGCAATTGCTGCACCTATAATCCCTCCGAACATTTTATCTTGGCCGAACGCACTTGAGAAAATCAAGCTAAATACTTCTGGGATTTTATCGAAGTTTAAGATAATAATTACAATTGCCATTAAAATATACACTCCCGCCATGAACGGAACGATAATTGAAGCAGCTGTCGCAATACGTTTAACCCCACCCATAATAATGACACCAATTAACACGACTAAAAATACACCTGTTACCCATGGAGGGATATGGAAAGCATTATCCATCGCACCAGCAATTGAGTTTGCTTGAATAGAAGGCATTAATGCAGCCATAGCGATTACACCTACGACAGCAAAAATCATGCCAATCCATTTCTTTTGTGTAAATTTGTAAAGATAATAAGCTGGGCCACCACGGTAGATTCCATCTTTCTCATCTTTATAAATTTGAGCAAGCGTTGATTCGACATAAGAGGTTGCGGCACCGATAAATCCTAACACCCACATCCAGAAGATTGAGCCTGGACCACCGTAAGCAATTGCTGTTGCTGTACCAGCAATATTCCCTACTCCGATACGTCCTGCTAGTGCCATGGATAATGCTTCAAAAGAAGATACACCAGAAGACGATTTTTCACCTTTCGCCAACTGTATAAACATATCTTTAAAGAAGCGTACTTGCATAAATTTTGTACTAAATGTAAAAATTACACCGACTACTAAAATCCCGTAAATAAGTACTGGGCTCCATAGCCATGCATTAATTTTCGTTAACATTTCTTCCATAAAACTTCCCCCCCATTATTGTAATATAAAAATAATTATATTCTGATTATTTAAAAGATTCAATGTAATTTTGTAGAAAAATGTTTTTTAATGATGATAATTTTATTTAAAAACAAAACAATGGACATAGATATAGCTTATAAATGCATGTTCTTATGTACTTTTAATCCTTTTAAACTAATGTTTCCTATTCAGTTTTTTTCTTATAGTATGTTCTGGAACATAAATTTGAGGGTAGAATATTTTTTTGATGAAACAGGCTATCCACGTACGGAGATTATGTCTCTAAATAAAAAAATGAAATTGTCTCCTTATCCGTGGCAATGTTTCTAAGGGAATGGGGATTTTCGAACAATTCACGCTATTTTACGTCTTAATCAAACAAAAACGCGAAGTTCCTTTGTTAAATAGGAGCTACGAGTTTTCATTGACATTACATGTATATTCAAAAAAAACGTCTCATTTTCATCGTAATTGATGGAAACATTCATTATTTTTAATATGGCGATATTATTAATGTTGGGAGCACTAATTACAATTGTCTCATTATCCGTATTTTTTATTGCGTAATAGAATAGGTTAAATAGCATTTGAATGATTCTATTTTCTTCAGCTAGTACATAATGAAAGTCACATTTTATATATTTTATCATTCAAATCAAATGCAAAAGGCCTTAATTTCCGTCGATATCAAGGCCTCATTTCATAAATTTTTTAAAACTTAAATGTTGTTGTACATTTACATAAGTTTAATGGTTAAATATCAATGGCAACTCCATACTTATCCAATACGTTTTTTAATGACTCTAATTGTCGTAACGATTGGCTATGATTATCTTGGTAAGTAGTTTTATAAAAATTATCTTGGTCCACTGAATAAAGTTTCAAGCTCCTGTATGTCCCTTTTTTGTAACCAATATAATTGCGGAGGGCAATCTGAATCTCTTTTTCAGCATTCGTTTTAGGAGATAAATCCAAGCCGGTTAAACGGTTAATCCGCTCATCTGCTAATTTAGTGAATATTACTTTGTTATTTTCATTTTTTAAATAGGACTCATCATTTACCGCATTTTGTACAACCTTGTGTATCTCGTCGCCGGCCTCTGGTAATTCAAGTTTTAATACATCGTTTACACGTTTGACGAAATCATTTGATACTTCCCTGTCATATGCTACCTGAACTCCAACAGATTCAGTTGATTTCGAATGATCTATAGCATTGTCACCACTACATCCAGTAACTAAAATAGCGCTTGCCATAGACAAAGTAATAAAAGAAAACTTTTTTAGATGCATAAATTTACGCATAAAATCCTCCTTGAATGATCCTTATTTTCATGTGATTACATTGTTAATATGGTCAAATTAATAATGGAAATATACAAAATAAAAAAACTTACAATTGAATCAATTTCACAAGTGCTTTTCTAGTTAAAAAATACGAATATTTTCTAAATAAACAATTCAATAATTCGGATAATATTTCATTTCTAGTATTTACTTAGTATGCCGCTCCAGATGGCGCTTTCCGCGGGCGAGCGTTGAGCCTCCTCGGAAGCCCGTACCGTGCTTCACTGCGGGGTCTCACCTATCTCGCTTTCCCGCAGGACTATGAATGAACTTCACTGAATTAACATCGCACGAAGAAAATGCGAATGCATTTTCGAGGACTCGCCATCTTCCGCTTCATAGACAATTTTCTAATAGATATGGTATATAACAAAGTCCCATTTAATGTTAGTGTTTTTATCAAATCTTTGAATTAGAAATTGACTCAATTAATAATTGACTCATGATATAACCTATCCATGATAAGGGGGATTTTTAGCCTCACATGTAATTTGAGATTATTCATAATGAGCAAAGAGTATATTAAGAAATAAGAGATTCTTAAAAAGTAAAATCCCCTATAAACTTCAACTATTATAGAAAGAATTGGATAAATCCATTAAGTTCTAATTTTTACATAAAATTAACTTTATAGAGTGTTGACAACTGATTCCATAAGTTACTAAAATAAGAGGGAAGAATAAGAGAGAACGTTAGTATCAACTGAAATACATAATGTATTTAAAAAAAAGCTCTGTTATGAGAACCATCTCTACAGAGCTTTCTGTATTTCTATTGTAGGTATCATTATGGGGTCCAATTAATTGATCACCATTATGAAGTAATCATCAAAATCATAGTGCTGGTGGTACATAAGGAATAAACTCAGCAAAAAAATTAAGATGGCGTTATAGGTGATTTCAAGTCTAGAGCCATTTTGATTAAAAGGAGAAGTAAACATGACACTGAAAGTACAGCCATTAAAAGGGATTTTCAAGCCAGAGGATTATCGTACTAAGTTACAGGAAGCTGAAGATTATTCGCATTATAAGTTATATATTTTGATTCTTTTTGTATTAAGTATTGGTGTATATCTAGTAAGCGGAGCATTAGGAATAGGAACTGAGTCGATATCGAAGGAATTATCAAGTGTGAGTGGTCATGCATTTGAAGCCAGAAAGCAATTATTTTTAGTGGGTAGATTATTGCAAGGTATTTTAATTCCGTGTGTATTTCTTTTTGGAAGTGCATTGTATTATTTTGCTTTTATTAATGGTGATTTTCGCAAGTTAGTAATTGTTCAAATGAATGTATTTGGTGTTTTTTTGATTGAAAAGATCATTCAGATTCCGCTATTTTTATTGCTTAATATAGATGTGACTTCTAATGTTTTTTCATTTGGCATCATTGCACAATATATGACTGATAATGAAGTAATGATTCATTTCCTAGGTGAAATTACATTATTCCGAATCGGTATGATGGTCTATTCATATTACTATTTATCAAGAATAGTAGAAGTTCGAAAAAAGAATCTATTAAGTGCGATAGGCATTTTATTTTTACTTTATTGGATTTTCGCAAGCTTTATGTCTTATATCAAAATAGGATTCTTTTTCTAAAGGGGGATGAGAAACTTGAAAAAATGGAGCAAGTATCTTATTGCTGCAGTTGTCGTTATTTTTGTTGGGAGTAATCTTTTCCTCTTATTAAAGGAAGATAGTAAGGCAGCTAGAACGGTTAATATCAGTGATTGGACATCAATAGATAAAGGAAATGTGAAGAAAATATTACATACCAATGGTGTAACGGAACCAGAAACTGAAACCCATGTGTATTTTGACAATCAAAAGGGCTCCTTGGGGACGATTTTGGTGAAAGAAGGGGATGTGGTTACGACTGGTACTCCTTTATTTTCGTACGATTCGCAAAAGCTTGAGGAAAGTAAATCTGATTTAGAAGATGAAGCAAAACGTTTACAAGGAGAAATGGATAGTGTTGATCAAGAAATTTCTCAATTGCAACAAATCGATACAAGTGCAACTTCAGACGCGACAAGTGCAAAATCAGATAACAAAAAGGTTAATCTGGATGTAAATGTGAATGTCTCCTCTATTGTTGAAGGCAATGTTCAGGAAAAGATTGCAGAGGCAGAAGCGGAAAAAGGAAAACTAGAAGCAGCGTTAACTGCAAATGAATCCAAAATAGCTAGAGTGGACAAACAGTTAGCTGATTTGAATGTTGTAAGTAGCGTAGATGGACAAGTAGTGAACATCAACTCAGATTTAAAAGACCCGATGATGACAATCGCCTCTACTAATTCAGTAGTGAAGGCTATTGTGTCTGCTAAACAAGTACAAGAAGTGATGAATGGTCAACAAGTAAAATTGTATTCAAAACTAACGGATCAAACTTACAAAGGGACAGTTTCGCAGGTAATCACATATCCGAACAAAGATGCCAAGAAAAAGAAAGAACCAACGTATTCATTTTTGGTTAAGTTAAATGAAGAAGCAGTGAAAGAAGCTGGTGCTGAAAAGAAAGAGAAGAATGGCAAAACGGATAATTTATCTACGGATGGAATGCAAGATGGCCAATCTGCAGATGTAAATAAAGCAGCAGACGGACAAACTCAAGTTGGACAAACAGCAGATGCGCAAAATCAAGATAGCCAAATGTCAACAACAATTAAAGAAGACAAGCCGTTGTTAGTAGGCACAAATATGAAATTGCAAGTGACAGTAGATGAAGCAACAGGCGTACCAATCATCTCTTCTAAATCCATGTGGAAATCCGGCAAAAAACACTATGTCTATCAGCTTACTTCCAATGGCATTGTTCAAAAACAAGCAATTACTTTGGGCGTAGCATATAAAGGGGAAAATCAGGTTGTAAAAGGGCTTCAAGTAAATGATGCAATTGTAAGTGATCAAGATGCCATTTCATTAGCATCTGCATCAAACTTCATCACGCCGATAAAAACTGCTGTTGTACAGAAAAAAGAGATTAAAAGCCTGTCTAAAAAACAACATGCAAAATATATAATGATGGGACTTTTTGAATAAAGTGAAACTTCCATCAGTGGGGGTAGTACTGCCCGTTAATGCGGGATAAAAGTATCTGTCATTCAACATAATATCATTAGAACCTAGCTTCTTACGAAGACTAGGTTCTTTGTTTTTGATTAGCTATGCAACTCGAGAGTAAATAAACTGGCTAATTTCATGAAACAAAAAATACCCCACCCGTAAGATTGAAATTACTTCGGATAGGGTATTTATATTTTAGTAAGAGGATGGTTTTACTCAAATCGTAATCCCGCCTCTCGCTGGCATCTTATCGATCTCTTCATGGTCAACATCGATCTTTTGCAAATCATCAGTTGGTTTTTCTAAAGGGTTACCATGGTTGGGTTGATTTTTTTCTATATTATTAGAAACATCTTTTTCTTGAGATAGTAAGTTGTCAATCTTGCTATCAATAAAATCCATTGATGTGGTTAAGACAATCTTTAGATCTTCGAATGCCGAATTAAGGGTTGCCGGTGTAGAAGTAAATAACTCAACACTAGTTTTATTCCAATCATTGAGGGGAGTGGAAGGATTGTTCATAGTATAATACGATCCTGCTACAAAAGCTATGAAACATAAAAGTACAACACCGAATAACTTCTTAATCATCATTTCCACCTCCTTCTTTAATAGCTAAATACATCCTTTCCAAAAAGAGGGGAAATTATAACTAGCTGTTAGAATTAGGTAAGTAATACATATTCGATTTGCTAAGATTGAGTTTTTATTTAGTAAAACTCATTGATTGCTTTGTTGACGACTTAAATTTGGCATGCACTTTTGTTGTATTTATTGGATTGAGGTAATCCACAATTTACGATGGTGGATCCATGATTTTTGCAAGTCTATCTACGAATTTTGCAGGACTATCCACGCTTTCTCATAGTCTATCCACTAATTTTTAAATTGTATCCAAGATATAAACAATTCATACCCTAAAAGATATCTGTTTTCACATAATTCATATCATAATCAATAAAAAACGGCATCCCAAATTTAAAATGCCCTTTCCAATAATAGAAAAAAGTTCTCATAAAAATTTTCTTTTGTGGAAATATAACAGTACATAACATGGAGGTGATTCGATGAATAATGATAATCCTAAAAAATCCACGAAGTCTGAAACAGGTGTAGAAAAAGTTATAGGAAAAAGCACATATCCAGGTACAACGAGCAACGCAATCAAATCAGTTGTTGCAGATTATGGTGGAACTGCTACATCAGCTTATAGTCACCCAGTGAATTATAATAAGCCCCCAATTTTTTCATCAGGTGGACTGAGTATCCACGAAGCACAAGGGCAAAATGTAGAACCTCATTCTACTAAAAATGAAGCAAATGAGACGTTTGAAGAGCAAATAGGTGCAGAATAAGGTTCTAGTTAGAAACGTAATGGAGGTGAGTTAATGAGTGGCAAGAAATTTACATCCGTAGGAACTGATATTGAGGAAGTAAAAAGACAAAATGCAGAATCAGGACCAACATTTAATGAAATGAAAGAAATTATTGCGAATAGTGATGTAGGAACTCCTACTATCGATGTGCCAGATATCAATGAGCCAAAAAAGTATACATGGACTGGAACGGATATTAATGAAGTAAAAAGATTAAATGCCGAATCCGGTCCTAGCTATAATGAGATATTTGAGATGCTTGATAAAGAATTAGGTGCAGAGTAGAGTACGTTACCTAGTTGAATGTATTAAATTTGATAAAAAATGCCACCTTCTCTAAATGAAGTGGCATTTTTTTATTTATTTTGGAAAGCAATCTCCAAGTTTGCATTATTGAAGTAGTTTACTTGCGAATTTGGGTAGTTTACTTGCGCTTTCGAGTGATTTACTTGCGAGTTAGCTCCAATTACTTGCGACTTTTCAAATTGTATTTGCGTTCTCAACATTTTACGTCACCAATTCAGCTACTTCACTCTGAACGCTTTAGTGAAGGGGTAATCAATGTAATAAATGAACACGAAAATGATGGATACGTTGATAAAACGAGTAAAGTCATAGATAAGTTTGAAACCGATTTCTGGGTATCCTTTCAAAAATGGAAAAGCAGTAGTGAATGAAGGTGGAGAAGGTCAATTCTATACCATGCAAAGACCTTAGAGTTCATAATCAAATGCTTAAAACCTGAGAACAATCACAAACTTCGTATGGGATACTTTGTTTGCTTAAAAAGCTAGAAGAATAGGAATGCACGAGCCTATGAAAAAAGACTAAACCTACACATTGTCACAGTTCACCTGTATTTTTCATAGTATAAACTTAGGTAAACACCTGATTTTGAGCTGAAGTTTGTAATGTTAAGAACGAGGAGGAAAGATATGTCTGCGAT
>DATMJF010000541.1:0-4059 GCA_035554455.1 Rummeliibacillus sp. | reverse complement strand
TATATGGATTTAGATGAAGGTACACCTTTAACAGAAATCGAAATTCAACATGTCTTTATTGGTTCTTGTACGAATTCTCGTTTACATGATTTACGTGCTGCAGCATCCGTTATTAAAGGAAAACAGGTGCATCCAAATGTTCGTGCAATTGTTGTACCAGGCTCTCATTTAGTGAAAAAACAAGCTGAACAAGAGGGACTTGACCAGATCTTCAAAGATGCAGGATTTGAATGGCGCGAAACAGGTTGTAGTATGTGTCTTGCTATGAATGAAGACGTTGTACCAGCAGGTGAACGTTGTGCCTCAACATCTAACCGGAATTTTGAAGGACGTCAAGGTACAGGTGCAAGAACACATCTTGTTAGTCCTCCGATGGCTGCAGCAGCTGCAATTGCTGGTCACTTTGTTGATGTTCGCGAAATTATTAATGTACCTGTATGATGGAGGCGTAAATTATGAAACCTATTAATATTGTAAAAAGTGTCGTCACACCTTTAAATCGTAAAAATGTCGATACAGACCAAATTATTTCGAAAGAATTTTTAAAACGAATTGAACGTACAGGTTTTGGACAATTTGTCTTCTATCACTGGCGTTTTGACCAAGATGGTAATCCAATAGAAGATTTTGTATTAAATCAATCACAATACAAAGGCTCAAACATCTTAGTAGCTCATGAGAACTTTGGTTGCGGATCCTCTCGTGAACATGCACCATGGGCCATTTTAGATTATGGGTTCAATGTCGTAGTTGCACCAAGCTTCGCAGATATTTTCCATAATAATTGCTTCAAAAACGGTATTCTACCAATTGAATTGGGGGTACCAGAAATTGAAGAATTATTATTGAAAGGCGAACAATCTGTTCTAGAAGCTGAAGTGAACCTACAAGAACAAACTTTAACTGCAGACGACAAAGTATATCACTTTGAAATCAATCCTTATTATAAGGAAATGTTGTTAAATGGTTGGGATGAAATTGCATTGACTTTCAAATACGAGGATTCTATTAAAGAATTTGAAGAAAAACGTATTCAATTTATTTAAACATTTAATTAGTAAATACCATAAAGAACTATCGAGTAAATCTATGAAATTAGATTTCTTGATAGTTTTTTTATGTGAATAAAAAGTGAAGGTGAATACCTCGCAATTTGTAGATGACTAAAACAATTTCCATTTGTAAATAATTAAAACAACTACATGCTTAGTGAACATATTAATTGTTCTTCATTTTTATGAAAATGCATATAGAAACAATTGAATATAAGGAGCTTGGTTCATGTGAAAGTTACATTGTTTGTGACATGTGTTGTTGATATTTTTGAAACGGATGTAGGTAAAGCGACTGTAGAATTATTGGAAAGGCTTGGTTGTGAAATTGATTTTCCTAAGAAGCAAGTATGTTGTGGCCAACCCTTTCATGCTGCTGGTTATGTAGAAAGCTCAAAGCCCATGATTAAAGACATGATCGAAACATTTGAAAACGCCGAAGTTATTGTTACGCCATCTGGTTCTTGTGCATTGATGTTCAAAAAATACGCTGAAATTTTGGATAATGAGCCACATTGGGCGAAACGGGCCACAACGTTAGCACAAAAAACATTCGAACTGACTGATTTTATCGTTAATGTGTTAAAACTTGAAAACGTTGGAGCAAAGCTAAATGGGGTAGCAACTTATCATACATCTTGCCAAATGACTCGATTGTTAGGTGTGAAGGATTCACCATTTAAATTATTATCAAATGTAGAGGGGCTGCAGCTTAAACCACTTCCATATCGATATAATTGTTGTGGTTTTGGTGGAACTTTTTCTACTAAGATGGCAGAAATATCAGAGCAAATGGTGGATGAAAAGGTAAATTCAGTGATTGAAACGAATGCCGATATTTTAGTTGCTGCAGAAGGCGGTTGTATGATGAACATTGCTGGAAGAATGGAACGAAGAAAAGTTCCGATTAAAGTAATGCATATAGCAGAAGTATTAAATTCTCATTAGGAAGAAGTGTAAAAATGCCTATAAAGATTTCTAACGATCAATTTTTAGATAAAGTATAAGCAAATTTGCAAGATCAATTTATGAGAAGTTCAATGACTGGTGCACAAGACGGGCTACGATTGAGTAGGTTAAAAAACATTAAGGAACTAGGTAATTGGGAAGAATGGCGATCGCATGGAGAAGAAATACGAAAACATGTGATTGAAAATTTAGATTATTACTTGCATGAGTTGTCTGAAAATGTTGAAAAGCTTGGTGGTTACGTTTTCTTTGCTGAAACTGCAGAAGATGCCAATCGATATATTCAAGATGTAGCAAAGAAAAAGAAAGCTAAAAAGGTTGTTAAATCAAAATCAATGGTAACCGAAGAAATTGGCTTAAATAAGCATTTGGAAGCAATTGGAGTTGAAGTGGTAGAGACAGATTTAGCTGAAGTCATTTTACAAATGGATAATAATGATCCACCTTCGCATATCATTACGCCAGCACTTCATAAGAGCAAAGAGGATATTCGTAAAATTTTTGAGGAGAAACTGAACTATACGAAAACAAGTGATCCAACTGAAATTGCACGTCATGCACGCGATACGAAAAGAAATGATTTTTTTACAGCAGATATAGGGATTACTGGGTGTAACTTTGCTATTGCGGAATCAGGTTCCGTTAGTATTGTTACAAATGAAGGAAATGATCGTTTAACAACAACTATTCCGAGGACGCAAATAACCGTTATGGGTATGGAACGAATAGTTCCAACTTTTGCGGAACTTGAAGTACTTATTACTTTATTGATCAGAAGTGCTATTGGGCAAAATATTACAAGTTATGTATCGATACTTACAGGGCCACGGCGTACTGAAGATGTAGATGGACCAGATGAATTTCATCTCGTGATTGTTGATAATGGTCGTTCGAAAATACTAGGAACAGAATTTCAATCTGTGCTTCACTGCATACGATGTGCGGCATGTATAAATGTTTGTCCTGTGTACCGTCATATTGGTGGTCATGCTTATAATTCGATTTATCCTGGACCGATAGGGGTGGTTTTATCACCGTTATTGGGTGGATATGAAGATTTTAAAGACCTTCCTTATGCATCTTCATTGTGTGGCGCTTGTTCTCAGGCATGTCCAGTTAAAATTCCTTTACATGATTTAATCCATAAACATCGTCAGGTGTTAGTTGAGGAATTAGGTGAAGTACCAATTCAAGAGGAAATATTGTATAAGACATTTGGAGTAGGAGGTTCATCAAATACAATCTATAACACCAGCACAAAAATGATTTCATCTTTTGTGAAAACATTTATTAAAGATAAAAAATTCATCTCAAAAGGTCCTGGTCCAATAAAAGAATGGACATCCAATCGTGAATTTCTAATGCCTAAAAGTGAAAGATTCCGTGACTGGTTCGACAATCGAGAAGGGGGATTTAAAGAGTGATTCAACAGCGTGAGCCTTTTTTAAATAATATTGCAAAAGCCCTAGGCAGAAATGTCAATACCTCGAAAAAGCCTGAATTAAAATGGAAACACAATCCTCAATCCTCAACACTAATTGACCTTTCACAGAATGAATTACTTCAATTATTTAAAAGTCAGTGTAATACAATTCATACTGATTATGTTGTATCGAAGGTTGCCGATTTAAAAAAGGAATTAAAACATAGAGTCGAATTAAATGGTGGTGGTCCTGTTTCAGTTTGGAAGGATGAACGATTTGTTGAATTTGGACTCCAATCTTTGATACTAGATGAGTGGCCCTCTTCGAATGTAGTAGTAAACGAATGGAATCCTGATATTGGTGCCGCTAATATCGCTCAAGCTGAACGATCGAATGTGGGAATCACTTTTAGTGATATGACACTTGCTGAAACTGGAACAGTCGTATTATTTTCAAGTTCGGGCAAAGGTAGATCTGTTAGCGTCCTCCCAAAATCGTATATTGCTATCATTCCACAAAGTACAATTGTCCCCAGAATGACACAAGCAGCGGAATTTATATCACAACAAGTAAAAAACGGGGATGCAATTCCTGCTTGCATTAACTTTATTTCG
>DATMJF010000540.1:0-3164 GCA_035554455.1 Rummeliibacillus sp. | reverse complement strand
AACATCATTGCGGATGTGGAGGGCACCATATGGTATCACCGTGGTCAGGGCAAATGGCTCCGATGCAAGAGCCGTGGATGGGACCAATGACGGGTCCAATGGCGCCGATGCAAGAGCCATGGATGGGACCAATGACGGGTCCAATGATGGAATCAATGACACCACCACATTGGCAAATGCCAGAATCTACAAGAGAATGTGAATCATCATCTTTATACGAACATCAAGGACCTTACCAAAATGTAGAGCCTTGGCATCATATGCCAGCAATGCAGCATCCACAGTTTAATGAACCACAATGGAATTATGGACCACAAATGCCGTTTGATCCAATGATGCATCATCAAATGATGTGGCCAGGACATTGTTGTTCACCATTCCCAGCAGCTCAACATTGGCCACAACCACAACCATACTCTATGCCAAACTTCCCGCAAGCAGGATGTGAGTCTTGTTAGGTGATCAATTTCGATTTAAAAAGGAAGATTAAATCGAACGTCTGGCATTGTCAGTTAGAAAAAGAAGAATTTGTAGTAAAAAAATATGATAATCCATTGGTTGCCAAAAAGGTTAAAGCAATACATGAAAAACTTGCTGACATGCAATTCCCACATACGTTATCAAAAGTTACGTTACAAGATCAAAATGTACTTATACAACCATGGATAAAAAATGCTAGGGCGTTTAGTTATCAATCAAGATTTGACCGCACAAACTCCCTAGCCCTTTTACATCAGCTACATCAAACTGGAAAAAAAGTAGACTGGTCAAAAGATGAATATCTTTTACCGCCGTATGATTTGCGGCTAAAATGGCAAGAAAGATTGCAAAAATTCATCATGCATTATGCACAAGTATCTGTATATCTTGGTGCAGACAACTGTAATCAGCTCATTTTATATGCGCAGGAAGCATTAAAAGGGTTTAATCAAATCGAACCTTTACAGAGTACAAAGACATTACTTCATGGAGATGTAGTGCATCATAATTTTTTGAAAGACTCTAAAGGAAAGAATATTTTGATTGACTTTGACCTTGCTGCTTATGGACACCCAGAGGAAGAGCTTATTATGTGGATGCATCGTGTATTGCCAAATGTGAAATATAACTTGAGTACCTTACTGCATGAGCAACCTTTACTAAAACGAATACCAAATACTTATTTACAAACATTGCGTTTTCCAAATGAATTATTACGTGAATGGATGTACGTAAAAACGGTTACGACTGAAAAACAGCAAGCGTTTGTGGAGGAATTAATACGCTTTACGGAAGTGGCACTCTCTTCTTGGTCAAAATTATGGTATGATTGTGGTAGGTGAAAATAGAATACATGTTTGCCTCTTGAGATAGGCCTCGATTATGGCCTATCTTTTTTCACTGTGATAGCAGGTTCGTATATCATCACTTACTAAAAATTATGCTATAATCGATAGCGTTGAACAAAAGGAGCAATGACCATGTACGACTACATAATGGGAACTGTTACGCGTGTAACACCGGAATATATTGTGGTAGAGCAACAAGGGATTGGGTGGCAATTGTATACACCAAATCCATTTGCTTTTCAAGTAAATAAGGAACAAGTAAAAGTCTTTACACATTTACATGTACGTGAAGATGCAAATCTATTATTTGCCTTTAAAACATTAGAACAACGAGAATTATTTCGTAAGCTAATTCAAGTATCAGGGATTGGACCAAAGGGAGCATTAGCCATTTTAGCGAGTGGTAATCCAAGTCAAGTAATCTCTGCAATTGAGCAAGAGGATGAAAAATTCTTAGTAAAATTCCCTGGTGTCGGTAAAAAAACAGCACGCCAAATGATTCTAGATTTAAAAGGGAAATTGGACAACTTACTTGAAAATATTGAATTACCAAGTGCAGAAGATGAATTACCGCTATTTGGTGTAAATCCGAACAAACATGAACTTGAAGAAGCGCTTTTAGCACTAGCTGCACTTGGCTATTCTGAACGTGAATTGACGAAAATCCGTCCTCAATTGGATGAAGACGACCGTTTAAAAACGACAGAGGAATATATGAGACAAGCATTAAAGCTTTTATTGAAACAACAATAGTAGAAAGGAGGTAGTGGCTATGGATGATCGTGTCGTATCAGGTGAGGCGACAAAGGATGATGATCAGTTTGAGCTATCATTAAGACCTCAAACCCTTATACAATATATAGGACAACAAAAGGTTAAAGACAATTTGAAAATCTTCATCGAAGCAGCTAAAATGCGTGAGGAAAGCCTTGATCATGTTTTACTTTATGGCCCCCCTGGTCTTGGGAAAACGACGCTTGCAGCTGTTATTGCTAATGAAATGGGCGTCAATATACGTATGACAAGTGGACCTGCAATTGAGCGCCCAGGTGATTTAGCTGCGATTGTTAGTTCACTAGAACCTGGAGATGTCTTATTTATCGATGAAATACATCGATTACCAAGAGCTATTGAGGAAGTTCTTTATCCTGCAATGGAAGATTTCTGTTTAGATATTGTAGTAGGGAAAGGGCCACAAGCTCGTTCAGTCAGACTGGATTTACCTCCTTTTACATTAGTTGGTGCAACAACAAGAGCTGGAGCGCTATCTGCTCCACTAAGAGACCGTTTTGGTGTATTATTACGTTTAGACTACTATGATGAATATTCATTGACTGAAATTGTTTGTAGAAGTGCAGAATTGTTTGGTGTCCGTACTGATAAAATTGCTTCAGGTGAAGTAGCTAGACGTTCTCGTGGGACACCGCGAATCGCCAACCGTCTGTTAAAACGGGTGCGTGATTATGCACAAGTAATTGGAGATGGCGAAATCACACTAAAATTAGCCCAAGATGCGTTACAACTACTTCAAGTTGATCCACTGGGTTTAGATCATATCGATCATAAATTGATTGAGAATATGATTGAACGATTCCGTGGAGGTCCTGTAGGATTAGATACGATTGCTGCTAGTATTGGTGAAGAATCGATGACGATTGAAGATGTTTATGAACCATATTTAATGCAAATAGGCTTTATCCAAAGAACTCCAAGAGGTCGTATTGTAACAGCACTTGCATATGAACATTTTGGTTATGCATATCCATCAGAATCATAATAGGCGAAGTTACATTTGGATATTTGAAATTAAATAGTTATTGTGGCAGCGCGCCTTAC
>DATMJF010000539.1:0-2645 GCA_035554455.1 Rummeliibacillus sp. | reverse complement strand
CCCCGTTTAGATGAAAACAGTACGCCTATACCTTTTGTTTCTAAAGTTTTCTGCCAACTTAAGATGGTAGAAGGTGCTGGAATCTTGAATATCGCAGCTGTTTCATTCAAAGACGTCCTATTTTCATTCATATAATTTAGTACGTCTATTTTAAACTGTCCAGTGTAAGATGTATAGGTTTTTTCAAGCCCTTCAATTCCATTGAATTGATACTGTGCCACCCATTTTTTGATTGTAGAATGCATCGTGTTCATCGATCGAGCAATGGAATTGTAACTTTCTTCTTCTCTCAAATATCGTTTAACTGCGATTAATTTATCTTCTGTTGTAAATTTCGCCATAGAAAAACTGCACCTCCAATTGTTAGTTTTTGTGTCTAACAATTAGGGTGCAGTTCAAAAATCGCCTTGCTTTTTTGATTTTTCATAAAGACTTTTTTCATTACTGTTGATATTTCTTTCGATACAGGCGGACGCTTTCGTTCAAGTAAAATACTAATAAATCTGCAAAATCATATAACAGAACCTTCAAAAAAACTTATTATTTTGCTTGAATGTATTTAGCAATTAATTCGCCATGGAATCGTCCATTTTCGATGAAGATTTCATTGGCATTATTTCCTGCTGCGATGACACCTGCAATAAACAGACCTGGTACATTTGTCTCCATTGTTTCAGGGTCAAATGTTGGGCGTCCAGTTTCCTGATCTTCTGTAACGCCCATATTTTGAATAAACGAATGATCTGGATGATAGCCTGTCATAGCGAATACAAAGTCGTTCTTCACAGTAATTTCTTGTCCTTCTTGGATCAGAATCACTTCATCTTCTTTAATTTCTTTAACGTTTGTATTGAACATCATATTAATTTTACCGTCTCGTGCAAGTACAGCAAAATCTGGTAATACCCACGGTTTAATACTTTGTGAATATTCAGCCCCACGATAAACAACTGTAACACGAGCTCCTGCTTTATGAAGCGCTAGTCCTGCATCAATTGCTGAATTTTTACCACCAATAATTAGAACATCTGTATCAAAGTAAGGATGCCCTTCTTTAAAATAGTGATTCACTTTAGGCAATTCTTCTCCTGGAATATTCATATAATTTGGATGATCGTAATAACCAGTAGCAATGATTACATACGGAGTTTCATAAACTTCCTTGTCTGTATTGACGATGAATTTACCATTTTGAGGGCTTACAGTTTCTACTTTTTCAAAACGATGAACTTGAATAGATTTTCTTTTTACTACTTCACGATAATAGACAAGCGCTTGGTTACGCTTAGGTTTTTGTTGTTCAATAATAAATGGCACATCGCCAATTGCTAATTTTTCACTTGAGCTAAAAAATGTTTGGTGTGTAGGGTAGTTAAAGATTGCATTAACGATATTACCCTTTTCAATTACAATTGGGTTTAAGCCAATTTCTTGTAATGAGATAGCTGCTGCTAAGCCACAAGGGCCACCTCCGACAATAATTGCATCTTCTTGACGCATAAAAACCGTCACTCCTTATATAAATAAACATCTCTGATTTTAAGAGAAGTTGTCGAATTATCATAATTGTTTATTATACGCTTACGAACAATAAAAAAACAGGCATGTGTTCTATTTCACATACCTGTTTATGCTTATTGTGCAGGAATCGCAATTGTTGAACCTGGAGGAAGGCTATCTCCTGTAATGCCATTTGCTTCTTTAATAATGGCAATACCAGCATCACTACCATAGAAATTCATTGCTATACTTTCAATTGTATCACCTTGTTTGACATTATAAAGCCGTCCAGCAGCTTTTGCCTCGTTATAAATTTGTTGTTGTTTTTCCTTTGCTTGTGCTGCTTCTTTCTCAGCTTGTGCAGCTTTCTCTTTTGCTGCTTTTTCTTTTGCAGCCTTCTTTTCAGCAGCTAGTTTCTCAGCCTTTTCTTTTTTTGCTTTTTCCTCAGCCGTTAATTTCTTTTCTTCTTTACTTGAAGTTTTTATCGCCTTTTTAGATAGGTTATCTTCGTTCGTTTCTATTTGAACTCCACCATGTTCAATCTCCGTTTTATTGCTATTTTTTTCATTAGCAAAACAACCGAAGTATACAAGCATAGACACTGGAATTAAGACAAAAATAATTGCTAAAACCGTTAGTAATTTATTATTGCGATTTTTTTTCTTCTTTTTCTTATTCTGATTGCCATGATGCTGTCTTCTAGTCATTCTCGAAGGATTTGTCTCTTGTTCAGGCTCAATATTAATAGCTTGTCGATGTTCCTCAATTTTCTCACGATAATCTTCTTGAGACATCTATATTCCCCCATTATGATATTACTCAACATTATTATTATGACGAATTACTAATCAAATGTAAATGCACGTTCAATTGCAACTATGGAAGTATTGAATGCAGCCTTTCTTCCCAATAAGGCGGTTCTTTATGTTTATACTCTGAACTTCTTTTATTAATAATTTCATCATAATTAACTCCACAATAATGACAGCAATTTGTCGGTTTTTGTTCCAACTTTTGATCAAAATATGCAACCAATTGCTCTCGCATACAATGCTCTCCTTTTACAAAAGCTACCACTTGAAAGATTTGCTCTATTTTTTGCTGTTTTAGACTTTCTAATTTTTGTACTACTTCTTCTGCTGGTA
>DATMJF010000538.1:0-2115 GCA_035554455.1 Rummeliibacillus sp. | reverse complement strand
CACATCATTTTACAAACAAAATATTTAAACAACAAAAAACGACGTTCTCAAGGCTCTGAGGACGTCGTTTAAGGTCATCTATAGATTAATCACGTGTACGCATTAATGGGAATAATAAAATATCACGAATAGATTGAGAGTTTGTTAAAAGCATGATTAAACGGTCAATACCGATACCTAAGCCACCAGTAGGAGCCATACCATACTCTAATGCTTCTAAGAAATCTTCATCCATTTCTTGCGCTTCATCATTACCTTGTTCTTTTTCAATCATTTGTGCTTCAAAACGTTCACGTTGGTCAATTGGATCATTTAGTTCCGTGAATGCATTTGCATGTTCGCGGCGTACGATGAATAATTCAAAGCGATCAGTAAAACGTGGATCTTCAGGGTTTTTCTTAGCAAGTGGAGAGATTTCCACTGGGTGACCATATACGAATGTAGGTTGGACTAATGTTTCTTCTATTTTTTGTTCGAAGAATTCATTAATAATATGTCCTACTTCCATTGTATCTTTAATTTGAATATGATGTTCACGAGCTAAAGCTTGTGCTTCTTCTTTCGTCATTTCTTTCCAGAAGTCTACACCAGTAGCTTCTTTAACTGCATCTACCATGTGTAGACGTTTCCAGCCTTTTGAAAGATCGATTGTGTCTTCACCATACTGAACTTGAGTAGTACCAAGTACTTCTTGAGCCACATTGCCAAATAAATCTTCAGTAAGATCCATGATGTCATGGAAGTCAGCGTATGCTTCATATAGTTCAAGTAATGTAAATTCAGGGTTATGACGTGTAGATACTCCTTCGTTACGGAATACACGGCCGATTTCGTATACTTTTTCCAGTCCGCCGACGATTAGACGTTTTAAGTATAGTTCAATTGCAATACGCATATACATAGTTGCATCTAATGCATTGTGATGTGTAACAAACGGACGAGCTGCTGCACCACCAGCAATTGAATTTAGCATTGGTGTTTCCACTTCTAAGAAGCCTTTGCTATCTAAGAAAGTACGAATTGAACGGATGATTTGGCTACGTGTGATGAAAGTTTGTTTGCTGGCATCATTTGTAATCAAATCAAGGTAGCGTTGACGATAACGTTGTTCTACGTCTTGCAAACCATGGAATTTTTCAGGTAGTGGACGTAATGACTTAGATAGGAAAGTGAATTCTAAAGCTTTAATAGTTAATTCACCAACATGAGTTTTGAAGACTGTACCTTTAATACCTACGATATCACCAAGATCAGCGTGTTTGAAAATATCATAAGCTTCTTCACCGATCGCATCTTTACGTACATAAATTTGAATCTGGCCACCAAGGTCTTGGATGTTAGCAAATCCCACTTTACCTTTACTACGCTTTGTCATAATACGACCTGCAATAACTACTTGTTCTAGGTTTTCGTTTTCTTCCAAATCTTCTTTTGATAAATCTGCATATTGATCTTTTAATTCGTTTGATAAATGTGTGCGTTCAAAGCGTTGACCGAATGGGTCTAAACCTTTTTCTTTTATAGAATCCATTTTTTGGCGTCTCACCAAAGTTTGGTCATTTAATTCTTCTGCCACGATTTTCACTCCCTTATATTTGTTCCGCTAAGCAGTCCATAATGTATTTATTGTACACAATTTTCACTAACGATTCACGTCTTTCTACTCATTTTCACCTTTAAACCTATCATTATATGTGACAAAGAGGAAAAAAGTCGCCACTATTTTAGGGCGACTTTTGGTTTTCAGAAGGCTCTTTTAGCCAATTTGAATAGATTGAGAACTTGAGTCACTTTCTTCTATTTCATTGACAAGTTCATTTAAAATAGTACGTAATTCTAACGCTGTTTCAGCTTGGTTAATACTGTTACGAGCCTTACCGTTACCACGTACACCTTTTAAGTACCACGAAGCGTGTTTACGCATTTCACGTACAGCGATTACTTCCCCTTTTAGCTGCATTAAGCGCTCGAAGTGTAGTAAGCAAACATCCATTTTTTCTCGGATTGGTGGTTCTGGCATCAATTTACCTGATTTTAAGTATTCAACTGTACGATAAATCATCCAAGGATCACCTAATGCAGCCCGACCAATCATAACGCCATCAGCACCTGTAT
>DATMJF010000537.1:0-5618 GCA_035554455.1 Rummeliibacillus sp. | reverse complement strand
ATGAAAAATTAGTTTCAGGTACTGTTCAACATCAAGCAGAAATTGATGCTGCATTAGCAGAAAAATTAGAAAATTGGTCATTCGATCGCTTAGCTAAAATTGAAAGAACAATTTTGCGCTTAGCGGCTTATGAATTGATGTATACACCAGAAACACCAAAAAGTGTTGTATTAAACGAGGCAATTGAGCTAAGTAAAACATTTGGTGACGAAAAATCAAGTAAGTTTGTTAACGGTGTATTATCAAAATTTGCATAATAGATAAAAAAAGCTGAATTTGGGAGTGTTAACAAGATGTCAGGCAAACTAATTAACGGTAAAGAAATTGGCAATACAATTCGACAATCCATTCAACAAGAAGTGAATGCTTTAAAAGAACAAGGTATTACTCCAGGTCTAGCAGTTATTTTAGTAGGTGACGACCCCGCTTCTCATACCTATGTTTCCAACAAACAAAAATCATGTGAACAAATGGGCATTTACTCAGAGCTAATTAAGTTATCTGCAGAAGTCACAGAAGAAACATTGTTACAACAAATTGAGCAATTGAATGTTAATCCAGCAATTGATGGTATTTTAGTTCAATTGCCACTTCCAAAGCATATCGATGAACAAAAAGTAATCGCAACTATCTCTCCAGAAAAAGATGTCGATGGCTTCCACCCAATTAGCGTGGGTAAAATGTTATTAGGACAACCAACATTCTTACCTTGTACACCATATGGTGTGATGAAACTATTAGAACATGCAAATGTTGAAATTGCTGGTAAACACGCTGTAGTTGTTGGACGTAGTCATATTGTTGGTGTTCCTATGGGACAACTACTACTGCAAAAAGATGCAACGGTTACATATTGCCATTCTAAAACACCTGACTTAAAAGCTATTACAACTCAAGCTGATATTTTAGTTGTAGCAACAGGCCGAGCAAAAATGATTGGTGCAGATCATGTAAAAGAAGGAGCCGTCGTAATCGACGTTGGTATGGACAGAGATGAAAACGGCAAACTTTGTGGAGATGTAGATTTCAATGCAGTCATCGACAAAGTATCTGCAATTACACCTGTTCCAGGCGGCGTTGGTCCAATGACAATTACAATGCTATTATCTAATACATTGCAATCTGCTAAAAAAACGCTATCATAAGACAAATGAACGCAAAACAGGTAAAATAGTAACGTCAAGGGCTGTTTTTCTAGCGAAAGACAGCTCTTTTACTTAAATACTGAAGTGGCTCGATCGAAGGAAGATAGCCTAAACACACCCGTAGCTTGAAACGTGAAGCTAATTACTTAACAAATCGCTACATAGCAAGCGCTAACAGAGCGAATAGATAAGGAGTTTGAGGTTTTGACAAGCACACCTTATTTAACAGTCCAAGCTTTAACAAAATATATAAAAAAGAAATTTGATGTAGATCCTCATTTACGTAATGTTTACGTAAAAGGAGAACTTTCTAATGTCAAACACCATATAGGTTCAGGCCATATCTATTTCACATTAAAAGATGAAAAAACACAGATTAAGGCCGTAATGTTTGCCACACATGCAAAACAGTTGAAGTTTAAACCTGAGAGCGGAATGAAAGTGCTTATTAAAGGTGATGTTAATGTCTATGAAGGTGGCGGACAATATCAACTCTATGCTCAATCAATGGATCCAGATGGACTAGGTAGTTTATATTTAGCCTTTGAACAGTTGAAAGAAAAACTTGAAAAAGAAGGACTTTTTTCTGATTTATATAAGAAACCAATTCCAACCTTCCCAAGAAAAGTAGCTGTCGTAACAGCCACAACCGGTGCTGCAATTCGAGATATTTGTACGACCATCAAACAACATTATAAATTAACGGATATTGTGATATTCCCTGCGCTTGTACAAGGGGAGCATGCAGCCAAAAGTATTGTAAAGGCGATTGAACAGGCGAACAATACGCCTGATATTGATACATTAATCGTTGCACGTGGTGGAGGTTCTATTGAGGATTTATGGGCTTTTAACGAAGAAATTGTTGCCCGGGCAATATTTGAAAGTAATCTTCCATTAATAAGTGGTGTAGGTCATGAAACAGATACAACAATCGCTGATTTGGTAGCAGATGTACGAGCTGCCACACCAACTGCAGCTGCAAAACGAGCAGTGCCTAGTAGCGAGGATTTGGCCAAATATTTGCTTACAAGAAAAGCTCAATTATTCCAGTTAACTCAAGCAAGAATCAAACACGAGAAAGCAATATTAGAGCGCTTACAAAAATCCTATCCACTAGCCTATCCTGATCGATTATTTCGACCATTTATCGAGCATATTTCGAGAATAGACGAACAATTACAACAAAGTATCTTGAACTATATAAAAAATCAAAAACTTTTAGTAAATCAAATAGATCACCGTCTACAAATTCGTTCACCAATTCAACAGCTTCGCTATGAAAAAAAGCGAGTAGAGAATGATGAGAAATTATTGAAAATAGCAGTCTTGCAAATGATTAATCAAAAAAAAGAAGAATTTCGTTCCGTTATTCGAACACTAGAAGCATTAAATCCATTATCTATTATGACACGTGGATATAGCCTTACTTATCACAATGGACAAGTACTAAAATCAATCCAGGATATTAAGGAAAAAGATGAGGTAGAGTTTCATCTACATGACGGCAAAGCAACTGCAACCATTACATCTATTACAATGGAAGATAAAGGAGTATAAGAGATGACTGGTAAAAAACAAACATTTGCGACATCGATCAATGATCTTGAAGAAATAGTACATCAATTAGAACAAGGTGAAGTTCCGTTAGAAGATGCTATTGAACTGTACAAAAAAGGAATGAAATTATCTCAGTTTTGCCATGAACAATTGACTAAAGCTGAAGAACAACTAGTTTCCGTTATGGATGAAAACGGAAATGAACAGCCGTTTGAACCAACAGGAGAAGAGGGAAAAAAGTAAATGACGCAACAATTGAAAGCATTTATGAATGAGAACATTCCTGTCGTTGAACAACGTATGAATGATCTTGTGAAAGAGATTACAGCACCAGTAATATTAAAAGAAGCAATGCTATACTCCTTAAACGCAGGTGGTAAAAGAGTTCGTCCGCTATTTGTATTAGCTGTTATGGATCATTTCAATGTAAAAGATGATGCAGCTTACACTGTAGGTGCTGTCATTGAAATGATTCATACCTATTCATTGATCCATGATGATCTGCCAAGTATGGACAATGACGATTATCGCCGTGGTAAATTGACGAACCATAAAGTATACGGTGATGCATTTGCTACATTAGCTGGTGATGCACTCAATACGATTGCATTTGGTATTTTAGCTCGAATGGAACAAGTTGACGCCGAAAAACGTTTAGAACTTATCGATAAACTAAGTGTTGCGGCAGGTGCTGAAGGTATGGTTGGAGGACAAATCCTAGATATCGAAGGTGAAACAAAGCAATTGACATTAGAAGAACTTGAAAATGTTCATGTCAATAAAACAGGTGCTATATTACGATTTAGTATTGAATCTGGAGCTATTTTAGCAGGTGCCTCAAAAGAAGAAAAGGCTATTTTGGTTGAATATGCACATCATATTGGTCTATGCTTCCAAATACAAGATGATATTCTTGATATAGTAGGAACTACAGAACAATTAGGTAAAACAGCAGGAAAAGATGTTGCAAGTGATAAAAGCACTTACCCTGCACTATTAACATTAGATGGTGCAAAAGAAAAACTTCATGCACATTATCATTTAGCAATTGAAGCATTGGAAAAATTGCCATCTGAAAGTAATTTATTGAAAGAGTTTGCTGAATATATTGTTCATCGTAACAAATAACAGCCCATTTAATTTTGTGCAATTGATTATCACTGCTATAATGGTAAAAAAACATTGTGCGATGAATCTATAATGAAAAGGTGTGTGATGGCGATGGATTTAAACAGCATATCTAGTCCATCCTTTTTGAAAGAATTAAATACGAAACAACTTCGAGACCTGAGCTATGATATTCGAAAGTTTTTAATTGAAAAATGCTCAAAAACAGGTGGTCATATAGGTCCGAATCTAGGGGTTGTTGAGCTTACAATTGCACTTCATCGTGCTTTTAATAGTCCTAAAGATAAATTTCTTTTTGATGTAGGACATCAAGCCTACGTCCATAAGATTTTAACTGGTCGTGCATCAGAATTTGATACACTACGTCAATATAAAGGTTTATGTGGTTTCCCTAAACGTAATGAAAGTGATCATGATGTTTGGGAAACAGGTCACAGTTCTACATCACTCTCTGCAGCTATGGGTATGGCAGCTGCACGCGATGTAAAAGGTGAACACAACTATATCGTTCCAATTATCGGTGATGGTGCTTTAACAGGTGGTATGGCCCTAGAAGCACTAAATCATATTGGGCATGAAAAAAAGAATATGATTGTTATTTTAAATGACAACGAAATGTCTATCGCACCGAATGTTGGTGCTATGCATAATATTTTAGGTCGCCTTCGCACAGCGAACCAATATAACAAAGCAAAAGACGATTTAGAAGGTTTATTGAAGAAAATTCCAGCAGTTGGTGGGAAATTAGCTTCTACAGCTGAACGAGTAAAAGATAGCTTAAAATATTTACTTGTATCAGGTGTGTTCTTTGAAGAATTAGGTTTCACATATCTTGGACCGATTGATGGTCATAATTTTGAAACACTCGAAGCAACATTACAAAATGCAAAAAAAATGCAAGGTCCAGTTATTATTCATGTTGTCACGAAAAAAGGTAAAGGCTATTTACCAGCTGAAACTGATACAATCGGTACTTGGCATGGAACAGGTCCTTATAAAATAGAAACAGGAGACTTTGTGAAATCAAGCACCACTGCACCTGGATGGTCTAAATTGATTGCAGATACAGTTACAAGAATTGCTCGTGTAGATGAGCGTGTTGTAACAATCACACCAGCAATGCCAGTTGGATCAAAACTGGAAGGTTTTGCAAAAGAATTTCCAAATCGTTTCTTTGATGTTGGTATTGCAGAACAACATGCTACTACCATGGCAGCTGGAATGGCTGAAGCTGGAACGAAACCGTTTTTAGCGATTTACTCTACATTCTTACAACGTGCTTATGATCAAATGTTACATGATATTTGTCGTCAAAATCTAAATGTCTTCATCGGAATTGACCGTGCAGGACTAGTTGGAGCCGATGGAGAAACCCACCAAGGTGTCTTTGATATTGCATTTTTACGACATATGCCGAATATTGTGATTATGATGCCAAAAGATGAAAATGAAGGGCAACATATGGTGAAAACGGCATTAGATTATAATGAAGGTCCAATTGCACTTCGTTATCCTCGAGGTAATGGTTTAGGTGTGCCTATGGATGAAGAATTACACGATATTCCAATTGGCTCATGGGAAGTACTAAGAGATGGTAAAGATGCAGCAATCGTGACATTTGGTACAACAATACCTCTAGCAGAAGACGCAGCAAATATACTTGCAGCCAAAGGGATTAAAGTTGAAATTATCAATGCACGTTTCATCAAACCAATGGATGAGAATATGCTTCACCGATTAATGCAAAGCGGTAAACCAATATTGACAATAGAAGAAGCTATGCTC
>DATMJF010000536.1:0-3415 GCA_035554455.1 Rummeliibacillus sp. | reverse complement strand
TCACTTTTCGCCATGATGTGCAGTTGGTTTTTTTAACATATCAATTGAAAAATCCTCTTTCTACTTCTGGCATGGCAGTCAATACCTTATCAATAATTGTTGAGAGTAATTCCGTTATCTCTAATGACGATGTAAATGCACGAATACCTTCACACTATTCCTTCTGTTGATTTTGTAACTCGATTAACTGGTTCTTTTAAATAAGTAATTTTGTGTATATGCAGCAAGCAACATTATTTGATTTTCTTCTATTATATGTTCTAACTTAAGGCAGACAAAAACATCAGCGATTTCTCTTCCCTCTAACTGCAACATACATACAATTTCTGTTCGATTTCTTTATAAAGCATCCGGATGCCTTTAGTGAGAAATTGCCATTGCTTAGTTTTTAAAGATGTAAAGTACTATACACTAACGACGCCTGAAATAATAAAAAAAGAAATATGAATTTAGGAACAATCGCTACAGTCAAATATTCAAAGCTACTATACCAGATGAGTAAAACCACCTCCCCCTAAAAAAGTAGAACAACCAATTTTTCTAAATAAAAAGAAAAACAGCAGATACACCTTAAACAAGGATGTATCTGCTGTTTTATTTTTTCTATCTATTTAAAATATAGTCATCTTATAAAAACTTATTTTTCCCCACTCAATTCGACTAGGATTTTAGCTTGTGATTTGTCGTTTGTTAATGCTTCGAAGCCTTTTTCTACGATATCGTCTAGTACGATTTGAGACGTTACAATACCTTGTGGTTTCAATTGGCCAGTACCCATTAAGTCTACAGTTTGTTGGAAAGAAGTTGGTGTATATGCAATTGTAGAAGTAATTTTAACACCAGTGTTTGTTAAGTGTAATGGATTCCATTCGATTGGGCGTGCAAAAATTGATACGATAACCATCGTACCGCGTGCACGAGTTGAATCGATTGCTTGTTTAAATGTTGTAGCAACACCCGCAACTTCAAATGTTACGTCTACACCACCAGGTACGATATCGCGAACAGTTGCAGGGCCATCTACTTTACCAGAGTTAATGATATGAGTAGCACCAAGTTCTTTGGCTTTTTCTAAGCGAGTTTCAGAAAGATCAAGAACGATGATTTTACTTGCACCAGCTGCTTTTGCCGCAATGGTTGTAAGTAAGCCAATTGGACCGGCACCATAGATTGCTACTGTATCTCCAAATTTCAAGCCACCTTCTTTAACAGCTTGTACTGCTACAGCTGTTGGTTCTACTAGAGCACCATCTTGCAGTGTTAAAGTTTCAGGTAAGCGATATAAGTTAGATTCTGGAGCATTTGCAAATGTTGTAAAGCCACCATCACCATGTAAACCGATGAAGCTGAAGCCATCGTAACAGTCGATATCTTCTGGTTTATTGCCATGTGTTAATGTTGGGTTAACAACTACACGATCCCCTACTTTATAATTCTTTACGTCTTTACCGACTGTTTCAATTACACCAGCGAATTCATGACCCATGATAATTGGAGCAATTTCTCCTGTTAATTCGTCAGCTTTTTCTACTGGTAGAAATACAGGTCCTTCTTGATATTCGTGTAAGTCACTACCACAGATACCTGCCCATGCAACGCGAACTGTTACTTCATTATCTTTTAAAGGTTTTAATTCTTTTTCTTCGACACGAATGTCCTTTTTGCCATGCCATACTGCTGCTTTCATTGTTAGACCCTCCAAGAAAATTATAATTTCTAACTTTATAAAAATTTTAATAACTGCGAGGTAAATGAGCCTCGTTTATGAGCCGGTTTCCGGAAACGTTTTCATAAACTGTACTATATTTTTCCTTCTATTAATTAGTACTGCTAAATTATAGTTTATTTTTCCATAAAATGCACTCTATTAATCTTATAATTCAAAAATTATACATTTAATTTTAAGATACTGTTCCTAAAATATTCATATAATATTCCCCCTCATTGCCACAAACATTCCATTGTAAACAGAAAATAGCTATTGTAAAATTAAAAGCAGAAATCGCTGCTTGTATGAGGATTCCTGTTTTCCTCAATGTAACCGGACTATTTAACATGTAATTTCATCAACAACAAATTACTGACTCTATATTTTCATCAGTCAACCGGTTTCTTGGGAAATCGGTTTTTATATTAAGATTGAAACGCCCTTTTTTCTCACAGCGTGAAGGTTATTTAACCTCGAGAGTTTAACCTCTGTAGCTGGATAATCGTAAAAGCGGAACACACCCTATCTTAAAGTTAATAAGGAGGTCTCGTTATGCTAAACCGACTTGTCATTACAGGTTACAAAGCACATGAACTAGGCATTTTTAACGACAGCCATCCTGGTATACCAATTATCAAAAAAGCCTTACAGGATCGACTAATACCACTGATTGAAGATGGACTTGAGTGGGTCATTTTAAGTGGACAACTAGGTGTTGAAACATGGGCTGCTGAAGTTGTTATGGACTTACAGATAGAATACCCAGAGTTAAAGTATGCAGTTATGACACCTTTTCTGGATCAAGAAAAGAATTGGAATGAAGCAAAGCAAGAAAAATATGAAATGATTTTAGCACAAGCAGACTTTGTGACGAGCCTAACAAAGCGCCCATATGAAGCCCCTTGGCAATTTATCGAGAAAAATAAATTCCTTCTCAAAAATTCCGATGGCATTTTAATCATTTATGATGAGGAAAATGAAGGATCTCCGAAATATATAAAAAAACTTGCCGAACAATATGCCGACAAGTATGACTATGAAATTCTTCTAATTAACGCCTATGATTTACAAGTAGTGGCTGAAGAAGAACAAATGAGAAACTGGGAGCAATAAACAAGTTGCTACCCAGTTTTTTAGTTAAAAGTGGAAGACGCTGTCATTAAGAATGGTAGCACCTGCGCCCACCAACTGTCCGCTGTTGGTCAGATTTAGACAGTAATCTTATTTAATGCTGTTTCTTTTTCACGCACAAGAGGTATCACCTTTTCACCAAATGCCTTTAAGTCTTCTTCATAGGTTAAAAATCCTGTTAGTACAATATCAACACTGATGACTCATAAGTTAATCTAAACTTAGAGCCTTCTACAATAGTAAAATATTTCTTTCTAATAGCATTTATACTTTATAATGTTTGTCCTTCTTCTATGCTCTCTTCAATAATCGCCACTTTCTCTTTTAGACGCTCTGCTTTCCAACCCCAATAAGTTGCCAGTAATGGACCGGAGATGTTATGCCATACGCTGAAGATCGCACTTGGTACGGCCGCTAATGGACTAAAGTGAGCTATTGCTAATGCTGCGCCAAGACCGGAGTTTTGCATCCCAACCTCAATCGAGACAGCCTTTTGATCCTCGTAGTTTAGTTTGAATACTTTTGCTACTAAGAATCCAATTAGTAAACCCAAACCATTGTGTAAAATAACAACCG
>DATMJF010000535.1:0-12498 GCA_035554455.1 Rummeliibacillus sp. | reverse complement strand
GCATTTTTTAACAAATGAAAAAGAGGGTGATTTTAACATTAATTTTTCATATTGCTCATAATCCTACTAATATCAAGTGTTCTGGCTATATTAATATATTTTACAAGGAATCTTAGAATGCATTTTTAAATACTAAAGTCCTTGTCATTATTAGGAAATAACGATTAATTTAAAAAGAGCCAAAAATTTTCGACACAATGTAGCAAAATTTTCAATTCTGCTAATTTATAGTGATTATTACAACTAGAGATTTTCTTTAGCACCTTTGATTCTGTTGCCTGAATGTCATTTTGGGAAAGGAGGAAAGGTGTTTTTCTTTGGACTTATTAAGTTTATCTGAAAATTGCTAGTTTCTAGCAAAGTAGTAACATCTAAAAATCGAAGAGGGAGGAATGTAAATGAGAAAGAGAGATGGTTCTGTCAAAGCATTTAGTATTGCGACATCTGCACTTATGGCGATTTCACTGATTTCTCCGAATATCGCAGGAGCAAAAGCAAATGATCTCCACCAATCTTTCAGAGATTCTAGCCAAAATGCAATTGTTGTGAAGGACAAAGTGAGCAGTAGTCTACTTGAAGATTTTAAAGGTGACGAAAAATTAACTTTCTTGATCAAATTCAAAGAAAAAGCATCTGCAAAAAAAGTGGCTGCGGAAGCTAGAAAAAATGCAGTGAAGGACAAATTATCAGCACAGCAAACGAAATTTGTTCAGCGTTCTGCAGTGGTATCAGATTTAAAGGCAACATCCCTTGAATCACAGGAATCCGTAAAACAATACCTCGAAAAAGAAGAGGATAAGGGCAATGCAAAAGACATTGAATCGTACTTTATCGTAAATGGTATGGCAGTTACAGCTACTAAAGAAGTGGCTGAAAAAGTTGCAACATTTGATGAAGTAGAAAAAGTATTGCCAAATGAAACCCGACAACTCTATACGACAAAGACAAGCACTGAAGATATCTCAAAAATGAAAACTGCAATTGAACCTAAAACTCAATCTGCTGCTGACAGCAAAGCAAAAAATGCAGTTGAGGAAAAGGCTAAAACTTCAAGTATCGAGTGGAATGTTGAACGAGTGAAAGCTCCAGAAGTTTGGGGTATGGGGATTGATGGAACTGGAACCGTTGTCGCAAGTATCGACACGGGTGTTCAATGGGATCACCCTGCACTAAAAGCAAAATACCGTGGTTATAATGTTGCTACTGGACAAGTGTCTCATGACTTCAACTGGTATGATGCAACTTCCGCTGGCAGAGCTACACCATATGATGATATTGATCATGGCACACATGTAACAGGAACAATGGTGGGTAGTGAACCAAATGGATCCAACCAAATCGGTGTTGCTCCAGGCGCAAAATTCATTTCTGTCAAAGCATTTACTTCAAACGGTGGAACAGACGCTGATCTTTTAGAAGCAGCTCAATGGATTTTGGCACCTACTGATTCAAACGGTAATGCACGAGTTGATATGGCACCAGACATTGTCAATAATTCATGGGGAGGCGGTCCAGGACTTGATGAATGGTACCGTGATGTCGTACGCAACTGGCGTGCAGCTGAAATTTTCCCAGAGTTTTCTGCAGGGAATACAACATTGACAAATCCAGGTGGTGCTGGATCTGTTGCAGCACCAGCAAATTACCCTGAGAGCTTTGCAACAGGTGCAATTGATAGTAACAACAAAGTAGGGAGTTTTTCTCTTCGTGGTCCATCACCATATAATGAGACCAAACCTGACATTTCTGCACCTGGTGTCAATATTCGTTCATCAGTACCAGGTGGTGCTTATGAAGGTGGATGGAATGGAACATCAATGGCGGGTCCTGCAGTTTCAGGTGTAGCAGCACTTCTTCGTCAAGTGAATGCGAATTTAACTGTTGATGAGATGGAGCAAATCCTCATCAATACAGCAACACCTTTAACAGACTCTCAATATCCGCAAACACCAAATCATGGCTATGGTTATGGATTAGTTGATGCTTTCCAAGCTGTATCTTCCATTGCATCAGGTCTTGGTACTCTTCAAGGTCAGGTGACAAAACAAGGTGATGACAACGAAGCACCAGTGCTAAAACATACAGCTCCAAAAGAAACATATGCTGGTATGGATTTAGATCTAACAGCTTCAGTATCAGATAACATCAGTGTTTCATCTGTTGTACTAAAATACAAAGATGAAAATGGAGAATGGAAAAGCATTACAGCAAATCGCAAATCTGGTGATTATAAATCAGGAGAGTTTAGTGTAACTGTTCCTGGTGCACGTATCCCAGTTGGTGATTTCAAATACAAATGGACAATCAATGATTTCGGTAACAATGAGGTTGTCAGTGATGAGTACACTGTCAAAGTGAAACCCGGCATTACAGTTGGATACTCTGAGAACTTCGAATCGCAACCAATTGGCTGGTATTCTTTTGGCAATGAAAACAGCTGGGAATGGGGCAAACCAACTTCTGGTCCAGGAAAAGCTGCATCTGGCGAAAAAGTATATGCAACAAACTTAACAGGAAATTATGCGAACAAAATGAATGCAACATTGGTGATGCCTCCAATCGATCTGCCAGAAGGCAACGCTTACTTGCAATTTAAACAATGGTATAACTTCGAAAAAGCTTCTTCTGGAAGAGCTTATGATTATGGCAATGTCTTTGTATCGACAAACCAAGTAGATTGGACACAACTATATACAGTTTCAGGTGCATCAAATGGTTGGCTAAATGCTGAAGTTGACCTATCTGCTTATGCAGGTCAACGAATCTATATCGGCTTCAATGCATTCTCGGATTCTAGTGTTGTCAAAGAAGGCTGGTATATTGATGACGTAGCATTAGCGAGTGCTTCTCAAACAGGCAAAGTAACAAAAGGAAAAGATAAAAACAATACGAACAGCAATAATGGAAATACAGGAAAAGGTCAGGATAAAGATACTAAAAAAGAATCCATTGATCCTAAAACAATTAAACCTGTATTACCTGTAAAAGAAAAAGCACCGATTGAGGAAGCTGTTGTGAATCCAACACTTCTACCATTGGGTGCCCAAGTAAATGTACTAGAATCGAACCGTTCCGTTTACTCAGATCCCGCTAACGGATCATACTCACTAAAACATAGTTCAGGTACATTTACTGTAAAAGCTGAAGCATATGGATTCACATCAAAACAACAATCAGTGAAAATTGAAGCAGACAAAGCAACAACTGCAAACTTCACATTACAAGAAATCGCACAAAATACAGTGAGCGGTAAAATCACTGATGAGTCTACAGGCGAAGGTGTAGCAGGCGCAACCATCTTACTAGAAGAAGATGCGAATATCACGCCTGTTACAACAGATGCAGAAGGTAATTTCTCTCTAACTGCATATGAAGGGGACTACACATTAAAAATTGTCGCTCGTGGTTATCATAGCCAAGAAGTAGCGATTACAATCGGTGGACAAGCAAGTACTAAGGATATTTCTCTAAAACCATTCTACACTTATCCAGGTGGAGAAATTGGCTACGATGATGGTACAGCTGAAAATGCACATGCATTCAATGCTGCTGGTAATGCATGGGCAGTGAAAATGTCACTTCCTGAAGGAAAGGAACAAGGCATTGTAACAGATGGTGTGTTCAGATTCTGGGATACAACATGGCCAAATCCAGGTGGTACAGCCTTTGCGGTTGAAGTATGGGATGCAACTGGTGCTGATGGAGCTCCTGGTAAAAAACTTGCAGGTCCTTTTGATGCGACAGCCTTACGAAATGGACAGTGGACAGTTGTAGACTTAAGTGAACACAATATAGTTGTCAACGGCGACTTCTACATGGTATATCGTCAAACAAATGCAAATCCAAATACTCCAGGACTTGCAACAGATGAAGATGGTAAAAACGCTGGAAGAAGTTATCAAGGCGTTTCAGGAGCTTGGTCAAAATCACCAGTTGATGAAGGTAACTATATGATTCGTGCTCGTGTAAGCTATGAAGTAAATGCGCCAGTGATCACTTCACCAGTAGCTAACGATGTAACAAGTGAAGCATCAGTTAAAGTTGAAGGTAAAGCTTCCCCAACAACGGAAATTACACTGAAACAAAATGGTAAAGAAGTAAGCAAAACAGTCGTTGGAGCTGATGGCAAATTCTCTATTCCAGCTACACTAGTAGAAGGTAGTAACACTTTCTCAGCAGTGTCTAAGCTTAATGGAAAAGTAACAGGAGAATCTGAATCCGTTAAAGTGATTTTAGACACTAAAAACCCTACCCTAACAATTGATAGTCCACAAGATGGTTCTAAAACGAACCGTGAGACTACTACGGTTGAAGGAACAATTGCTGACGAAAATCTTGACTGGGTAAAAGTAAATGGTAAAGACGCAAAAGTTACGAACGGTAAATACTCTCTTCGAATACTTTTAGATGAAGGAGTTAATGAAATCAAAGTAGTAGCACAAGATAAAGCAAAAAATAAAGTGACGAAAAAAGTGACAGTAACTGCAGATTATACAGCACCAGTTATTGAAAACTTAACGCCAACGAATGACATTACTTTGACAACTGGCAAAACTGTTAAGATTGTATTTGACAGCGAGCCAAACTTAAAAACAACATTCTTTATTCATATGCCATTAACGAACGTCAATGATGTCACACAAAATGCAACAGAATTACCTATGTCTGAGGAATCAGAAGGACATTATGTAGGCTACTGGACTGTACCGGATGGAACTAAAGCTGATGGAGCAGTCATCGAAGTAAAAGCAGTAGATAGCTTCAAAAATGAAACACTCCAAAAGGCTGCAGGCAAACTATATATTAACGTTCCAAAATAATGAGATGAAGCCTCTGATCTGGATTGGTCAGAGGCTTTTTTTGAACTTAATTTAGGGTTGATTAAAATGTAATCAAATTACAGAAAATCACCGATATTAACCCAAAAACTCCATGAAACTTTGTAAAAGCCCCACCACTTGAACTATCTCCCACCTAAATCTACGCATACACTACTTTGAAAGGGTGGATAGATAATGAATGAATTTGAACAATTATTGGAGAGCATATTGCCACCATCAGCAACTATTTTGAAATTGCAAAATTCTAACAACAGACCAGCCATTTTATTGGCAGATATAGATGGAGATCGATTAAAAGAATTAATCGTTGCCTATAAATATCAAGGTGAAAATTATCTTCTACTATTAAAAGAATCCTATAATATTTGGTATCCAATGGCAGAAATAAAAGGTAAGGGATACGCAATTACGGATTTAATGGCTGTTCCACTAACTGCTCAAGGCGCAAATTCATTAGTTGTCGGTTGGCAAATTGGAAGTATATGGTCGCAGCTCGTTTTGCTACAATGGAAAATTTATGGGTTCATTAATTTACTTACAAATTACGTTGTTTATAGTAAGTTGTTTGTGGAAGATATGTCTGGAAAATACGGTAAGAATGGTCAATTTGAATTGGCTATCTGGATACATGATACTGGCGAAGCTTATACTATTGATGTTTACCGATATACTGGCGCAGAGCTTACAAAGGCTACAGACGTTTATCCATACTATTTCAGAAAGGTTGCTTCGTATTACAAACAAATCTTGCAGAAATATGATTTCTCGTATTATTGGTATTATTTAGCTGATGCTCTACTAAAAGCAGAAGAATTTAATCATGCACTCACTTCAATTGACAAGGCATTAACTTTTACAAATCTATATCCTTCAAAAGAAAAAATGCTGGAATTAAAGAATGAAATATTGAACAAACAGAAGCCAAACTAAAAATTTCATTCACTAACAATAAAACTACAAATCTCCCTCCGTATAAACTTACTTATCTGAGATAGAGCAACTAGATCCTTTTCCTTGCTAAACTTAGATAGTGAACAATAGTGATGTTCTAATATTTTCTAAAAATGAGACCTGAAATGTACAAGGTGCGAATACAATTCAAAAAAACGCGAATAAAATGGTCGAATGCGCGAGTAAATCGATCCAGAACGCGAATAATCCCCCGCAAAACGAGAGTAACCCAAAACCCCCTCGCAAAACGAGAGTAAATCGAAACTCTCTCAATAGAGAAACACAATCCCCTTAAATATCCTAGAAGAAGATCATTCTAAACTTCTACTTTGGCATTTTCCCGCTATTTGTTATAATGAATGTGAAAAGTTCATATGTATGAAGAATGTAGGGGGGCTGGTAATGCCAGCTGAGAATGTATCCGATAGATACTGACCCTTAGAACCTGAACTGGTTAACACCAGCGGAGGGAACATCAGCTAAAGATAATAATATGGTCATCAAACGACTATCTTTTAGAATGTATGTTAACGTCCGGATTGGTTCCGGACGTTTTTCTTTTTCTCTTTTCTTTACATAGAACTTGTTAAAACAATAAAGATTGGAGCAAGTGAGATGAAAAAGTTATATGTGTTTCTGTTAGTGGCGATACTCGCTTTAGCAGGATGTCAGTCAAAGGATAAAAAAGAAAATGCAACAGGCTCGAAGAAAGAGCTAAAAAAAGTAACAGTTGTCTTAGATTGGACACCTAATACAAACCACACTGGATTGTATGTTGCAAAAGAAAAAGGATTTTTTAAAGAACAAGGTTTAGATGTAGACATTATTCAACCAGGCGATACAGGAGCAGACCAACTAGTTGCGACTGGTAAGGCTGATTTTGGAGTTAGCTATCAAGAAGGAATTACGCAAGCACGAGTACAAGGGGTTCCTCTTGTATCGATCGCAGCGATTATTCAGCACAATACATCTGGTTTCGCATCACCAATCGCGAAGAACATTAAAACGCCAAAAGACTTTGAAGGAAAAACATATGGTGGATGGGGTTCACCTGTTGAAAAAGCAGTAATTGATTCATTGATGAAAAAGGAAAATGCAGACGTGAAGAAGGTTGATATTATCAATGCTGGAGATGCAGACTACTTTACAATGGTCAAAAAAGATGTAGATTTTGCGTGGATTTACTATGGATGGACAGGAATAGAAGCTGAACTTCGTGGAGAAAAATTAAACATGATGTATTTAACTGACTACAGTAAAAAGCTTGATTACTACACACCTGTATTAGCAACAAACGAAAAAATGATTCAAAATGATCCGGAAACAGTGAAAGCATTTGTCAAAGCCGCTTCACAAGGTTATCAATATGCCATTAAAAATCCCGATAAAGCGGCAGATATCCTTATCAAAGCAGCACCAGATTTAAACAAAAAACTTGTGAAGAAAAGTCAAGAATGGCTTGCTGATAAATATCAAGATGATGCCAAACAATGGGGCGAGCAAAAGCTTGAAGTTTGGGAAAACTATGCAAATTGGATGAGTGACAATAAATTATTAGAAGGTAAATTCGATGCTAAAAAAGCATTCACAAATGAATTTTTACCACAATAAGGAGGAATTTTAAAATGGCTAATTCTTTAATCAGTGTTCAAATTATACCGAAAACAGAAAAGTACGAAGATGTGATTCCTTTTGTCGATGCAGCGATTAAAGTAATCGATGATTCTGGCGTAAAATATGAAGTTCATCCACTTGAAACAACAATGGAGGGTGAAATTTCTGAGTTGATGAATATCATTACGAAGATGAATGAAAAAATGGTTGAACTAGGTTGTGTCAATGTCATTACCCAAGTGAAAATTCTTTACCAACCATCAGGCATTACAATGGATACCTTAACGGAGAAATACCGATAATGAAGTGGTTACGGAACAATGGAGGGGCGATTTTTCTCCTCCTCTTTCTTTTAGGTCTGTGGGAAATAATTGTACGTATCACTGACACACCGGCTTGGCTTTTACCAGCACCATCTCGAATTTTTTCAGAAGGATTCAAAGAGATTCCTAGTTTTTCTATTGATATCCTTGCGACAACAAAACTTTCTCTTCTAGGTCTCATCATTGGCAGTGCTGTAGGTTTTGCAATAGCAGTCATTCTACATATTCTACCGATTGTACAAAAAATGACGTACCCATTGCTCATTCTGTCACAAAACATCCCAATCATTGTTTTAGCACCATTGCTTATCATTTGGTTTGGATTTGGCATTATGCCAAAACTAATTGTCATTGGGCTCGTATGTTTTTTCCCAATCGTTGTAGCAGCATTGGACGGCTTCAAAAACACGCCACCTGAGCTCAAATATTATATGCAAATGGCGGGGGCATCCAAAACGCAAATGTTTTGGAAATTAGAATTGCCTTATGCGCTCCCATCTTTATTTTCAGGGTTGAAAATTTCAGCAACTTACAGTGTAATGGGCGCCGTCATTTCAGAGTGGTTAGGTGCGAAACAGGGAATCGGCGTATATATGACTCTATCTCAAGCATCCTTCCGCACAGATCATGTATTTGTAGCCATCTTTACTATCATGCTTTTAAGCGTACTCCTATTTGGCCTCATTCGTATATTTGAAAAGTTATTCATAAAAGGCAAGCTAGAGAGGTAGAAAAAAATGTTATTAACTATTGAACATGTCAAGAAGCAGTTTGCTGAAACAGAAGTCTTACGAGATATCTCACTCCATGTAGAAGAAGGAGAGTTTGTCGCACTTCTTGGACCATCAGGAAGCGGTAAAAGTACAATTTTTAACTTGATTGGCGGAATAATCGAGCCAGATGATGGAGCGATTTCTTTGAATAACAGTATGATCCATGGCAAGAGGGGATTAATCGGCTATATGCCACAACAGCCGTCTCTATTTCCTTGGAGAACAGTGCTTGAAAATGTAGTCCTTGTTCAAGAATTATCAGGAAAGCCTAACATTCAAGAAGCGAAAGATTGGCTAGAAAAAGTAGGACTAGAGGAATTTGAAAACGCCTATCCCATTGAACTTTCAGGTGGGATGAAACAACGTGTCGCTTTTATCAGAGCCATGTTGAGTAAACAAAATCTATTATGCCTTGATGAACCATTTTCTGCTTTAGATGAATTCACAAGAATCAATATGCAAAAATGGCTACTATCCGTATGGGAAGAAAATCGGAAATCTATATTATTTGTCACACACAGTATTGAAGAAGCGCTATTTTTAGCAGATCGAATTTATATTTTAACGAAGCGACCAACGATGGTGAAAGAAGAAATCATAGTACCTTTTAAGAGACCAAGAGATGAAAGCCTCTTTAATAATGAAGAATTTTTTCATATGAAGCAGGAAATTTTTAACCTATTAAAAGATGAATTGGATGAGGGATTGTAAAAATGATCATCGATGCACATATTCACTTTGACCAATACAATATAGATCATCAAGAGTTAATTTTAAAAGAATTGCACCTAAATGAGGTATCACATGTCATTGCTGTTTCGACTGATTTACAATCATGCAAAGCCAATTTAGCTCTTTCAAATAAAGACAAGCGCATTTTGCCCGCTTTCGGCTTCCATCCAGAACAGTCATTACCAGATGAAGCGCAAGAGATGCAGCTTTTTCAATGGATTAAAGAAAACAATGAGAATATGATTGCTATAGGGGAAGTTGGGTTACCTTATTATTTAAATAAAGAAAAAGGTATCAACTATCAACCGTATATTGACTTACTCGAAAAATTCATCGTTTTAGCAGCAGAGCTCAAAAAACCTATCGTTTTACATGCAGTCTACGAAGATGCAAAAATCGCTTGTGATTTATTAGAAAAATATCAAGTATCCGCTGCCCATTTTCACTGGTTTAAAGGGGATGCACAAATTGTAGACAGAATGATCGCAAATGGATACTTCATCTCCATCACACCGGACGTTCTATATGAAGAAGAAATCCAACGACTTGTTCAGCGTTATCCACTTGAACAAATGATGGTGGAAACGGACGGACCTTGGCCATTTGAAGGACCTTTCGATGGACAAATGACCCACCCAAAAATGATCAAATCGAGTATTGAAAAAATAGCACAAATCAAGCAGCGACCAATTGACCAAGTAGTTGCTGTTCTCTATGAAAACACAAAAAGGTTTTATAACATAGACTAATTTTATAAAGAAGGAACTCCTCTAGATCACTTGATTCGGAGGAGTTTTATCGTTCTGTGGAGAATTACTCGCGTTCTCAACCAATTTACTCACGCATATCCAAATTGTATTCGCGTGTAATACTATTTAAGTCACAATAGCCAGTAACTGAATGATTGCCTCCTGTTTGAATCCCTCCAACTAGGCGAATACTTAAATCATGAGCTTTTTAAGAGGAGGCGTGTGATGAATACACTACCTTGGGTGATGACGCAGGAATGGCATGATGTTTATTTTCTTCATTGGCCGATTGCACCAGAGTATATACGACAATATATTCCGCCAGAACTGGAGATTGATACCTTTGAGGATAGGGCTTGGCTTGGAATTGTATTTTTTGAAATGAAGAAGTTAAGAACCAGATTTATGCCAACAATTCCAGGCATAAACACCTTTTTAGAGCTAAACGTACGAACATATGTGAAATATAAGGGGAAATCAGGGGTTTATTTTTTTAGTTTAGATGTCAATAACAGGATCGTTTCTCAGTTTGCAAAAGTTGGGGATATTTTACCTTTTCGATATGCGAATATGACTTCGAAGATAGATCGCAGTATAGTAACTTTTCAAAACAGAAGTGAGCATACGGGACAGGCTCCAGAGATATTGATTGCATCTGTTGAAGCGAAACTTGAGTCAACCCTTAGAACACCATTAGAATATTGGCTAACAGAACGCCATTATTTATGGACGAAAGTTATGGGGAGGCTTATACGACAATATAATGGGCATTCACCTTGGATTCTGAAACGAGTAAATTGTACTGTTCACGAAAACTCGATGGCGCCATTCCTTATGTGTAATGTCCAAGAAACTCATCCTATAGCGCACTTTTCAACATACAAAAAAGCTTTCCTTTACTTACCGATAAAAGAAAGCTAAATAATATATAGCATATTTAAACAGCAACTTCGCTCAACAAAGCTTCATCGATTAACAAGACCTGTAAAAGAGTGGATAAAATTGCTTGATGATTCCTTCTGCTATCATGTCGGACATTTGCATTGCTTCCATTACAATCTGGTCAAATACAGCAATATCTTCTTTATATTTTTTCTGAATCATACTGACGGCTTCTTGTTTCGTCAAGTTTAAGTGGGTATAGAACATTTTTTGAACTTCCGATTTGCTTAGATAAGGATTAATACTGGTTAAGAACAAAATAATGTCGTCTGCGTTTTTATACCATTCTTTCTCTTTTGCAGCTGCTGTCGCTGTATCACCTTTGACAGCAGCTGTTACCAGTTCTGCCGCGATTGTTAGGTGGTCATGGATGAGTGAGGCATATCGATCGGCAATTTGATCGCCGTAAAACGGTCGGAGAGAATTTCCTAAGTCTGTCGCATTTCTTAAAAGACGTTCCACAACAAATTGTGCATTTGGTAAGTTAAATACGATACTCGTAATAACCATCCGGGTCCAATTGACATGCTCCATCCAGAGGAGGCGATTCATATTCAGAAAATCGACTTCAGTCTTACATTTACAGCGGTTTTGAATGGATGGTGGTTGTTGAAGGGAAAAATGAACAGGAGCAGTGTATTGAGAGTATGGTTGCCCATACATCTGCCCTAAAGAATATGAGGTATTACCACTTGAATAGGGATACAAAATTTACATCCTCCCTCTAATTAATAAGCCATTTATCAATGGATGAAAAGTGCCTATAAATTAGCATATGCGGACCCTTCCAATATTGATAAAATAAAGTCGTACGTCGGAAACTCATTCAAGAATGATCAGAATGCAAAATGCATGAATGTAAAAACAATAAAATTCCTAAAAAGTAATTAATAACCATAAAACAACAAAAAGAAAAAAATCTATCTCTTATGGAAGATAAAACAAAAAAATTTTAATCATTGATCATCAAATCATTTTCACAATCAGAGAAGGTATCAGGCAAGGTTAAAATATTCATTGACTACATTAGAATCTATTGGTAAAGATTTGATTGTTGATAAGTTTTCTACTTTGGATTCGGATATCAACTTTACCACGATACGACGAAGAATTTCGTCTTCTAACAAAAGTATAAAGTCAAAATTCAAATTATTAGTTTTCGCGTCACTGTATGCCTTGATTAATAGTTCATCTGATAGTGTTTCCATTGATCATCTCACCTCCAAGTAAATAAAAGATTTTGTTCTAATATATGAAACGAAAGAATATATTAATAGTTGCTAAGTTGTACACTTAATTTATCAAATTGTTTAATACAAGACAACCAGCCACTTATCCACAAGAAACAGTGGATAAATTGTGATTAACCTGTGTGGATAAATGCTAAATATATATATAATGGTGTGTATAATGTGTATAAACTTATCCACAATTTCCTAGATTGTGGAAATTTGTCGAAAAGTTTTTATGGAAATATCGCTTTTATTTGTAATTTCGAGGATTTCTGAACATAGAACACTCACAAAAAATACAAAAACGGTTTATTTGAGGATAATGAATTCAATTTACGCAT
>DATMJF010000534.1:0-6753 GCA_035554455.1 Rummeliibacillus sp. | reverse complement strand
AGCTGTTATTTTTTGCATTTAAAAAAATAACAGCTGCTTCGAATTTTATTTTGCTCCCGCTTTACACAAAATGTTTTCAATTTCTTTAAAATTTTTCTCGCGAGCGTGTTGTAAAGGAGTCACATTATTATTGTCTGGAATGTTTACATCCGCCCCATGTTCTATCAACAATTGCACCGTTTGCTGCTGTTTCGCGCCGCCATCATTTAAAATAATGGCTTCTAATAAGGCTGTCCAACCTAGGTTATTAACGTGATTCACATCAATATCTGTTTGAGTAAGAAGTTCTTTCACCACATTCACATATCCATGTTCAGAAGCAGGTATCAAAGCCGTTCCACCAAATCGGTTAGTAATTGTAGGATCCGCCCCAGCATCTATCGTAAGTTTTAAGATATCAAGATATCCTTCAGAGCCTGCATACAGGAAAGGATTGTATTTCATGTCATCTTGTATGTTGACGTCAGCACCTGCTTCAATCAGCAACTTTGCGGTTGTAAAATCATTGTTATAAGTAGCGATCATGGTGGCAGTTCGACCTTTTGAGTCCTGTTTATTAATATCGATCCCAGCATTAATCAACTTACTTATCGTCTCGGTTTCTTTATGTTCTGTAGCTTGAATTAACTGTTCATTCATACCCATTTCTACCTCCACTTCTTATTTTGTGGTTACATATGAGCAAGGATATATAATCTACACTAACTGTCTCTACTACGTGCCCGATGCTGGAACTTAGACAAAGTATATGTTTTATGAATAAAGCCTCCAAAGTCTATGGCTTCTTTGGAGGCTTTACTTGTTATTAAAGAAAGATTTGCCTCTTTTTTTTCACAATACGATGAAGTACGTCTAAGAGTGATCGTTCTCTAAACTAATAATGCAAACAACGTACTATCATTATTCACTTCTTTGAATGAGAAGCCATTATTTTTCATGCGATTAAGTAATCCCGCGTAATCTTCAGGGTATTTTAATTCAATGCCGACTAATGCAGGGCCACTTTCTTTGTTGTTTTTCTTTGTGTATTCGAATGTTGTAATATCATCTTCTGGGCCTAATACTTCAGTAAGGAATTGGCGAAGAGCACCGGCACGTTGTGGAAAGTTGACTAAGAAATAGTAAAGCAACCCTTCATGAATCAGTGATTTCTCTTTGATTTCTTGCATACGGCCGATATCATTGTTGCCTCCGCTTATGATGCAGACAACGGATTTTCCTTTGATTTGATCTTTGTAATAATCAAGTGCCGCAACAGAAAGAGCACCGGCAGGCTCTGCAATGATGGCATGTTTATTGTATAAATCTAAAATGGTTGTACAATCTTTGCCCTCCGGCACTACAACAATATCATCTACATATTTTTTGCATAATTCAAACGTTTTTTGACCAACACATTGAACAGCAGCTCCATCTACGAACTTATCAATGTGAGCTAATTCAACAGGGTGATCTTGAGCGAGGGCTTCCTTCATACTAGCAGCACCAGCAGGCTCAACACCGATAATAAAGGATTGTGGTGAAAGATTTTTCACATACGTAGAGATACCGGAAATTAAACCACCACCGCCAATACTAGCAAAAACGTAGTCTACTGGTACTTCAATATCGTTCATAATTTCGACAGCGACTGTTCCTTGTCCGGCAATAATATCTTCGTCATCGAATGGGTGGATAAAAATATGACCATCTGCATCTGAGAATTCTATTGCGCTTTTCGCGGAATCATCGAAAGTATCTCCAGCTAAAATAATTTCGACGAATTCACGACCAAACATACGAACTTGGTCGATTTTTTGTTTTGGCGTTGTTGTCGGCATGAAGATATGGCCGTGAATACCTAAATGGGCACAAGCATAAGCAACACCTTGCGCATGATTACCAGCACTAGCACAAACAACGCCTTTTTCACGGGCATCCTCTTCAATTGTTTTGATTTTATAGTAAGCTCCTCGTAATTTAAAAGAACGAACATGCTGTAAATCCTCACGTTTTAAGTAAACATTACAGTCATATTTTTCGGATAAATAGTCATTCTTTTGTAAAGGTGTGTGTACGACGACGTCTTTTAAAAATTGATAGGCGATTAGTACGTTTTCCACCTGTACAGTTTTTTCTTCTTGCACAGTCATATTAAAACCTCCTACTTTCTGTAAACATCAATATAGTTTAATTTATTATAGCGCTAAAATCGCTAAATTTTAAGTAAATTCTAAATATTTGTTTAATAAATATAAAATTCGAGACAACAGATAACATAGTGACGTTTCCGTTATAATAGAAGAACATAGATACAATAGAAAGGTCAGTGCAGTATGAACTTTTTTGATAAGATGCAAGAATTGACGAGCGTATGCTTAAATGAGGTGCAGCAAAAAGCTGTGCGCTATGCAAAGGGCCCCTTATTATTACTTGCATCTCCAGGATCAGGGAAAACAACTACATTAAATATGAAAATTGGTTATTTACTATTGGTGAAAAAAGTACCCGCACATAAAATCTTAGCCATTACATTTAGTAAAGCTTCTGCTGTAGATATGGCTGCACGTTTTGACCAATTTTTTTCTACTATTATAAAGGATCGAGTTCACTTTTCGACGATTCATAGTATCGCTTTTCAAATTGTACGCGAGTATTTCTCAATGCATCACCAAAACTTCGAAATTATTGAGGGGAATAGTAACCGTGATTTTGATAAGAAGACGATTCTTCGAAATATTTTCATACAGAACCGCAATACTATTCCTTCTGAAGATGAGATGGACGAACTTTTCTCTTATAGTAGTTTTGTGAAAAATAAAATGATTCCTGATGAGGAACTGGTACAGAAGAAAATGATGATGCCTGGGCTGGTAGAAATGTATAAGCAATACGAAGCTTATAAAGTTCAAAATCCGGGTTTAGTCCTACTAGATTTTGATGATATGTTGTCCTATTGTTACAAAGCTTTATATGAGGATGCTTATTTGCGGAATAAATATCAACAACGATTTGAATATATTTTAACGGATGAAAGTCAAGATAACTCGGTAATACAGCATGAAATCATCTATCTATTAGCAGCTCCGCAATTTAATATTTGTGTTGTGGCGGATGATGACCAATCGATCTTCATGTGGCGAGGTGCAGATGTACAAAAGCTGCTCGATTTTAAAAAGATCTATCCAAATGCTAAAACGGTCACAATGGCACAAAACTATCGATCGACGCCAGAAATTGTGGATACGGCAAATGAATTTATCAAACGCAATCGTAATCGATATCCAAAGACAATGTTCACAGAAAATGCATCGGGAGAGTCAATTGAAATTCATAATGTAAAACGCTATGATCTGCAATTGAATTATGTTGTGGAGGAAATACAAAAAGCTGATAATCCATGTGAGGTTGCCATTTTGTATCGTAATAATAATTCAGCCATTCTTTTAGTCAACAAATTTTTGGAGGAAGGGATTCCTTTTTATATGAAAGATGTTGAATTGAAATTTTTTCATCATTGGATTGTAGAGGATATCTTGAATATTATGCGGCTTTCTTATAACGACTCACGAGTGGATATTTTAGAAAAGGTATATTCGAAGATCAATGCCTATATAAAGAAAAATCAAATCATGCAATTACAAAATAATTCGAGTAAAGAATCGGCATTCGACCGTTTACAAGAAATCATCCATGCACCTTATCAAGAGCAAGTGTTGAAGCGAGTAAAGCAAACCATACGCAAGCTTCAAATGCAGGAACCGTATGAAGCGATCCAAACGATTCGTCAAGATTTAGGGTATGACAAATCTCTTCAAAATTCAGCAGAACATCTACGGATGAATGAAGAAAACCTGTTTGATATTTTAAATTCTTTAGAACAAATTGCGAAAGAACTACCATCTCTTGAAGCTTTTGCACATCGTTTAAAAGAAATTGAACAACTTATGCGCACTTCGAAAAAGTATAAAGGACAAAATGTCATTACACTCTCTACTTTGCATAGTGCAAAAGGATTGGAATATGACCGTGTTTATATGATTGATCTAATTGAAGGAATCCTCCCAAATAACGAAGATATAAAAGAGTATGAAGTAGGGAATATCGAAGAAATGGAAGAAGCAACACGCCTCTTTTATGTTGGAATGACACGAGCGCGGCACCATTTAGAATTGTTAACCTACAATGTTCGCAGTGGTGCTCATGTGAAAGAATCTCGCTTCGTGCAAAATGTGCGGAAGATCATAGCACCTGAAGAGAACCAGAAACCAATTGTAAAGAAAAAGACCAAGCAACCAAAATTCAGACCAATGCAGGATCATGCCATCACAGATGAAGCTGAACTAAATCTAGGTATGCGAGTAGAGCATCATTTATATGGAGCTGGGCAAATCACAAGTTTACTTCCAGATTCTATTGAGATTGATTTTGAATCGGTGGGTTCTAAAAAATTTATGCTCGATTTTTGCTTAATCCATGGTTATTTAAAAAAAGTATAATGCCAACATCGATGAAGAGGATATTTTCATCGATGTTTTTTAGTTGCACATGAAGAAAAGAATGATATTAACAAAAGATGATACTACTCTAATAATTTTCAATTTAAAGATGAGATAAAAAAGGAATAACAATCTATTAAGAGAAATTATAGATATGTGATATTCTCTTTACCACTAAACATATATTAAAAGATGTAGGTTCAAAAACATTTGAGGACAAGTTAAATTCAATCTACATTCATTAACGAATGGATTTTAAAGAATAATTCAATTGGAGGGCGAAAATTATGAATGTGTTCCATCAAACAAAGGTGAATTTCCAAGAGATTGTAAAGGAAGTAGTTGCATGGAGACATTATTTACATCAACACCCAGAGTTATCTTTTCGAGAAGTGAATACATCTCAATTCATCTATGATAAATTATCTGAATTTGGAAATTTAGAGATTACTAGACCAACGAAAACAAGTGTGATGGCTCGGTTAATCGGTTCACAACCAGGTAAAGTTTTAGGAATTCGTGCTGATATGGATGCTTTACCAATACAAGAACAAACAGGATTAGACTTTGCATCTGAAAATCCTGGTGTTATGCATGCTTGTGGTCATGATGCACATACAGCTATGTTATTAGGTGCAGTGAAAATCTTGGCTTCGATGCAAGATCAAATTAAAGGAGAAATTCGATTTTTCTTCCAACATGCTGAAGAGCTACTACCAGGTGGTGCTAAAGAAATGGTCGCTGCTGGTGTAATGGAAGGTGTCGATGTAGTGATTGGAGCGCATGTCATGTCTGATACGCCAGTTGGTAAAATTGGTTTTGTATATGGACCAATGATGGCATCTCCAGATGGATTTAATTTGAAAATTCAAGGGTTCGGAGGTCATGGTGCGTCTCCTCATCAAACAGTGGATAGTATAGCTATTGCTGCACAAGTGATTACAAATTTACAGCATATCGTGTCACGTAATATTGATCCATTAGAAAGCTTTGTCATTACAGTGGGTAAAATTTCTGGTGGAGAAGCATCTAATGTGATTCCTGATTCAGTGGAACTAAGTGCTACTGTCAGAAGTTTTGGAGGAGACCTAAGAGCCAAAGCAAAAGAGCGTATTGAGCGTGTTATTAAGGGTGTAACAGAAGCTCATGGTGCAACGTATGAATTGGATTATATGTATGGTTATGATCCAGTAATAACAGATCACGAAATTACAAAGATAGTTGAAGATTCAGTTAGAGAGCTTTATGGAAATGACGCAATATTAATACAAGGACCTAGAATGGGTGGCGAAGATTTCTCAGCTTTCTTAAATGAAAAACCAGGTACGTTTTTCATGATTGGTTCACGTAATGAAGAAAAAGGAATCACTTATCCACATCATCATCCGAAATTTGATGTAGATGATGATGCATTGCAATATGGGGTTAATATTTTTGTTAATGCAGCATTTAAGTTATTAAAATAAAATGATAAATAAATCAATTTCATAAATCCATTTTTGATTTTTAAATACGAACATTTTAATGTATTAACTTTTCAATATTCAGATTTGGATGTTCCACTCCAGACGGCGCTTTCCACGGGCTTGGCTTCAATCTCCTCGTCACTACGTTCCTGCGGGGCTTTCAGCTCAAGCTTTTCCCGTAGGAGTCGCCGTCTTCCGCTCCACAATGAACAAAATTGGATATCATTAAATGTTCGTATTTTTTATATGGATTTTGCATTATGAAATTGATTCAAATACATTCTTTTCAAAAGGTCATTTTCTTTTAGAAAATATGATTTCACATTAGCAAGTGCAAGTCATAGTTATAAGTAGTAAATGAAATTTAATGAGTATAAAAAGAGAAGGGCTATCCGGAAAGATGGTAATAAACCATCTATTGGATAAGCCCTTCTATCTATTAATTAAAAACTTTCTTCAAAATCTTCATGCCAACGATAAGAATACATGCGTTCAATTGTGAACCAGTTATTCTCATCTGTTGCTCCTTCGTTTCTACGTTTTGTTTCTTCTTCTAGCATCCATCCTGTTTGTGAAATATGCGCACTCATAGCATTCCATTTGGCGTCTTTCACATCGCGGATATCATTAACGATATCTGGTTCGCCTAGACCCTGTTCAGTGTTGTTTGCGAATGCTACTCCGTAAAGACGTGGACGATCTGTTTCAGGAATTCTACGTACTGCTCTGACAACAGCTCTTGCTGTTGCTTCATGATCAGGGTGTACAGCAAAGTTTGGATAGAATGTGATGATTAGTGAAGGATTCAA
>DATMJF010000533.1:0-2022 GCA_035554455.1 Rummeliibacillus sp. | reverse complement strand
TGATCAATGATCTGATTGATGGCATATTGACTTCCTTTACCTCCAGCACACTCAAAGGCATGATCAATTTCATAGTCTTCTGGAATCTCATCAATAAGAATTGCTTCGTCTACAAAGGAGAATTGATTTAACTTATAATTTGTTTTACCGAAAATCGTTACTCTACAATCCGGATATAAACTTTTTAAAATCAAGCACGTAATAAAACCAAGGTTTCCATCTCCCCAAACTCCAAAAGTTCCTCGACGCTTGATGGCTTTTCTTTCTAAACGACTAATCGAATGAACAGCAATCGTTACGAGTTCAGTAAAGGCTGCAACCTTCATATTAATATCCTGAGGTAAAACAATAAGACGGTCACGATTTAAAAAGGCGTAGTCTTGCATAAAACCGTCATAACCACTTGACCGGAATTTACTACTTCTTAAATAGTTTTCTGCTACATATTCATCTTCTTCTACTGGATTATTTGGAACCATAACAACTTTGGTTCCTATAGGAAGGATTTTTTCTGGATCATAGGCTACTTCCCCAACAGCTTCATGAATAAGTGCCATAGGCAGTTTTTTCTTCATGGCTTCTTCACCACGTCTACCTGTATAGTAACGTTGGTCTGCTGCACAAATAGACAAGTGGGTTGGGCGTACAACCACTTGGTCAGATGTAATAGAGCTATCCTTATATGTAACTTCAATTTGTCTAGCAGATACTAGTTGGTATACTTGATTGATCATCTGACTAAACTTCCTGTTAATATCGCATTCGAAACATTTAAATCATAAGGTGTTGTTACTTTAATATTAAATGTTTCTCCTCGGACTAATTTAACTTTCTGACCTTTCATCACAAAGATTTTGCATGCATCCGTTAAAATATTTTTCTCTTGATCCGACAGAGAATTATAAAGTACTTTCAGTTTTTTGATATTAAATGTTTGAGGTGTTTGACCTTGATACATAAAATCTCTAACAGGAATGGACGAAACAAAATCCCCATCTTCTGAAGTGATAATTGTATCTATTGCAGCTATTACCGTATCCACTGCATCATTTGCTAAACCTTCTTCTATATTTTGTTCGATAATACGGTGTGTTAAAAATGGGCGTACAGCATCATGCGTAATAATAATATCATCATCATGAATTTCAAAAATCCCTTCGATGAAATTGATAATGTTCATAATAGACCCATTTCGATCAATTCCACCTTCTGTTACCCATACTTTCGGTAAATTCAAGTTGTATTTGTTTAATATATCATTTGTATGGTTAATCCACTCTTTCGGAGTAGCAATAATAATTTGGTCAATACGATTGTTTAGTATAAATTTTTCTATAGTATGAATAAGAATTGGTTTATCGTGTAGTTGTAAAAATTGTTTAGGCATAGGAACATTCCCCATCCTAGTTCCTTTTCCCCCAGCTAATATACCAGCATAAATCATTCCAAGTCCTCCTTTTTCTTACTATTATTGCTTTATATAATAACTAAGGAAAATTAGAATTTGATAAGAATTTGATGAGAATATCCAGTTATTTCATTAGATTTCGATTAAAAAACTTACTTATTACTTTCCAAAAATAACTATTCTAGCAATACCCACTCCGTATAGGATCCTAAAGCGTTACCTTATCTTCCAAAAGTTGGATTTCATTTTTTAAAGCTTGATTTTCTTTTTTAAGCTTTTCATTTCAGTAACTACTGAAATTAGTTTTTCTGTAATTATAATTTTATTTAGATCATTTTCTCTTATATTAAAAGCCCTTAAATTGACCATGTCTAAACATTCTTATTATATTCTTACAAGAAAATAAGGCCGTCACTAATCCAATTGTAAGGATTAGTGACAGCCTTTATAAGTTTTAAGGGAATTTTAATTTGTTCATTATTAATCAAAAATTCTAGTTAGGATGTTTATAGTGTTTTGATAAACGCTTCTAAGCGGTCCATGCCTTCTTTAAGTTCTTCATCTGAATACGCATATGTGATACGAAGGTAACCTTCACCATAAGGTGTGAAGAC
>DATMJF010000532.1:0-2915 GCA_035554455.1 Rummeliibacillus sp. | reverse complement strand
GATTTTAAAGAAGAAGAGCAACATTTAGCTTATACAAAATATTATATGCATAAATTGTTAGACGAATCAAAACGTGATGTACAAACCGCTCAAGAAAATATTCGTACAGCAATGGCTGATTTAGAGTATTTAGATTCAAGTTTGAGTTACCAAAATATTTTAACAAATGCTCGCTTTTTTGATATGGCAAAGAATCAACGCGAAGGTCTGGAAGCGATTCGTCAAAAACCTTATTTCGCACGTATTCACTTTCAAAAGGAAAATGAGCCTGAAGAAAAGTTGTATATTGGAAAAACATCCCTCTTTGATCGCGAAACCCAAGAACCGATTATTGTTGATTGGCGTTCACCCGTTGCAAATGTCTACTATGACGGACGTCTTGGTGATTTAACATATGAAGTAAACGGCGAGGAAAATAAAGGTCACCTCTTCTCAAAGCGACAATATAAAATTGAAAAAGGACGATTACTTGAAGTCCGTGATATTGACCTCACTACGAATGATGAGCTCCTGCAAGATGCATTAGCTGGAAAAGCAGACGTACGTCTAACTGAAATTGTCTCAACAATCCAAGCTGAGCAGAACGAAGTGATTCGTGCACACTTAAAACAACCTATCCTCGTTCAAGGTGCCGCGGGTAGTGGTAAAACAACTATTGCCTTACATAGAATTTCTTATTTTCTATATACGATGGGCGAACATTTCCGTGCACAAGATTTAATGATCTTAGCGCCGAACAAATTATTTATCGACTATATTGCTGACGTTTTGCCAGAACTGGGCGTGGGGCAAATTTGCCAAACTACATATGCTGAGTATGTGCAAAATGCTACGAATATGAAACTGAAATTACAAGATCCAAATGAGCAGCTTGAAAAGTTAGTACAACAAGATCAAATAGATGAAATTGCACTATGGGTTTCCAAAATGAAAGGAACACTTGAATACCGTGACATTATGGCACGATATGTTGCCAAAATTGAGCATGAAATTGCCGATCAATTTGAAGATGTCTATATTGAAAAATATCGTATTTTAAAAGCTTCACATTTACGCAGACTCTTTTTAGAGGATTATAATTATTTATCTTTAGAAAAAAGAATTGCAAAAATTCGTTCAGTAATGCAAAACCATGTGCGACAAAAGAGAAAGCAGCTACTTTATACTTTAAAAAAGCGGTATGATGCAGTGTTAGATAAAGCGTTATTTGGCATTCGTGATGATGCAAAACGTAAAGAAGTTGTGACTAAATGGATTGATGAGCGAGATGAACGAATTCCTGCAGTTGAAAAAGAGGCAAAAACTGTAGTTACACGCTATATGAAACGATTTGAAAAATACAAGATTAAACCACTCTATCGTGAATTTTTAACAAATCGATCTTTACAAGAAGAACTGGCACCGGAATGGTCAAAAGAAGAACATGACCGATTTGAAGAAGCTCATAAAAAAGAAATGTGGGCTTTAGAAGATTTAGCCGCTATATTCTTTTTGCAAGCTAAAATTAAGGGCATAAAAGATGAATGGAAGATGAAAGTTGTATTTATCGATGAGGTACAGGATTATAGTTTGTTCCAACTTGCAGCTTTAAAAGAGGGCCTTGAAACGGATATGTTCACAATGGTTGGCGACCTTGCACAAGGAATTCATAGTTATCGTTCATTAACAGAATGGTCTCCTGTTCGTGAGCTTTTTCCACGTGCCAGCTACAAAACATTGCAAAAAAGTTACCGTACAACAATTGAAATTATGGCTGTCGCAAACAGGATTTTAGAGAAAATGGATGAAGATTTACCTTTAGTAGAACCTGTTGTTCGTCATGGTGAAGAACCTATATTTCATGAAATGGCGCAATTTGATGCTACTCAAATTGCTGAAATCTATGGGCAAATTAGAAATAAAGGACACCGTTCTATAGCACTTATTTGTAAAACAACAGATGAAGCTAAAAAAGCCACTAAAGTCTTGAAAAAGGCAAAGTTGAATGTGCAGACATTATCAGAAACATCCGAAATTGATCAAGAAGCTTTGCTTATTATACCGAGTCACCTTGCGAAAGGTCTTGAATTTGATGCTGTCATAATCGCAGCAGTTGATCATCCATTTCTAGATACAACGATTGATCGAAAACTCCTATATGTTGCATTAACCCGTGCAATGCATGAATTGCATTTGGTTGCTGCTAAAAAAGAGGATTTTTTATTACAATGAGTCAATTTCACAAGTGCTTTTCTAGATAAAAAATACGAATGTATTTTCGAGGAGTCGCCATCTTCCGCTTCATAGACAATGTTCTAATGAAATGGCATATATCAATGGTCCATTTAATGTTCGTGTTTTTTATTAAATCTTTGAATTATGAAATTGATTCCAATAGATTAAAAATAAGGGGATGGCTATTAAGTCCTTAAAATAGTAGAAGAAATTAAATTAGCACCCCCACTTTGTATAAAGCGCGAGAACAAACCGCATGAGACAGTTGGCTCATGCGGTTTGTTCGCTTAGCGGGGGTGCTTAACAGAAAAAATAGTTGAATGTTTTTCAATTCAAGGAAGAAGGCTGATCAATAGTGAGTTATTCATTCACTTTTGGGACAGCCTCCTTTTTATGTAATGAGGAATCGGTAGCTATTGCCAAACACTAGTATCCTTTAGAATAGATCAATTGCTTCGCTTACCTTTTTATAAATCAAGGATCAGACTTTCTTCGACCCTTGATTTGCTACAAAGTTTTTACTTTCGAGAAGGAACTGGATAATAACGCTTTTTTTGACTATCACTTTTACCTAATTTTCGTCCTAAGATTTTACCTAGAATTTGGCTAATTAAATTCTTATGAACACCTTCTACTTTTTGTAATGCGGGTAGTCTCATGAAAATCCCCCCTAAAAGTAAGTTATATTCTTATAATATGTA
>DATMJF010000531.1:0-3676 GCA_035554455.1 Rummeliibacillus sp. | reverse complement strand
CAAATCCAGTCATACTACGCACCAAGGTCAGTCACATCCTTCTTTGCATACTATTCATAGTATAGCATAAGATATACGTAATTGCGTATATTGATTAACTGGTTATCTATCCATTGTACGCTAAAATTTTATTCTGTGCTGATTTTTTTTATGAAAAAAGAAGATTTATGGTATCAAATATATCCTCATATAATATGGAAGAGAAAATGAAATCCCTTTCGAATATATTGTGTGGATTGGTATTTTAGAATGTGCAAAAGACATATTCACATAAAAAAATGGTAAGATAGAACAAAACGCTTTGAAAGAGGAATTTACATATGGCATATGATGGCTTATTTACACTAGCGATGACCAAAGAATTACAACAACTTGTCACTGGTCGAATCGCTAAAGTGCATCAACCGAATGCACAGGAAATCATTTTAACAATACGAGCTAATGGCACTAATCATAAATTATTATTCTCAATTCATTCATCTTACGCACGTGTACATTTAACAGAGCAGTCAGTTGAAAATCCTGCAGAACCACCAATGTTTTGTATGTTATTACGAAAACATATTGAAGGAGGTTTTATCGAATCCATCAAACAAATTGATGGTGACAGAATAATTGTAATGACAATTACAAGTAAAAATGAAATCGGAGACCCGATTACTAGAGAATTACACGCTGAAATAATGGGGCGACATAGTAATCTCATTTTAGTAGAACAAGATACACAAAAAATCGTCGATAGCTTAAAACATTTACCACCTGCAATGAACAGTTATCGTACTGTGCTTCCTGGTCAAGTTTATGTAGCACCTCCTGCACAGGACAAAGTAAATCCTACAAAAGTTACTGCTGAACAATTACAAACATATTTTGCTACCGAAAAAACAGAACAAGAAATCGTCCAACATTTTACTGGCTTTTCTCCTCTTCATTCCAATGAGTTTTTATATCGTGTGAGAGAAAGTTGCAAGTCTGAGGTCGATCTATTCCCAGTATTCATTGAAGAATTTAACAATGGCGGTAGTCAACCCACCTATATAGAAGTAAACGGTAAAACACAATTCTCACCAATTGCGTTAACTCATTTAGAAGGAAAGCCAACTACTTATCCAACATTAAGTACTTTGCTAGATCGAGTATTCTTCGCTAGAGCTGAAAGAGACCGGGTGAAACAACAAGCTGGTGACTTAGAACGTTGGCTACAAAATGAAATTAATAAATTGAAATTAAAATTGAAGAAACTACAGAAGGATCTAAATCAAGCTTCTAAGTTAGATCAATATCAACTATTCGGTGAATTATTAATGGCAAATCTATATAATTTTGAAAAAGGTCAAAAAGAAATTACTGTTGTTAATTATTACGATGAAAATGGTGCAGTAGTGAAGATTCCATTAAGTGAACGTAAAACACCAATTGAAAATGCACAAAGCTATTACACAAAATATAATAAAGCAAAAAATGCACTGATCATGGTGCAACAACAAATCGATAAGACAAATGAAGATTTAGCCTATTTTGAAATGCTGTCACAACAAGTACAACAAGCTTCACCTCATGACATTGAAGAAATTCGTGAGGAATTAGCAGAGCAAGGCTTTATGAAAATGCGTGCCTCAAAACGTCGCAAAAAACCTACAAAACCAGCTCCTGAAGAATTTATTTCTACTACAGGCACGCGTATTTCAGTAGGCAAAAATAATAAACAAAATGATTATTTAACATTTAAAATTGCAAGGAAATCTGAAATTTGGCTTCATACAAAGGATATCCCAGGCTCTCATGTTGTCATTCATGATTCTGCCCCTGATGAACAAACTTTAAGAGAAGCTGCTACATTATCTGCTTATTTCAGTAAAGCACGAGATTCTTCGTCTGTACCAGTAGACTATACCGAAGTTCGCCAAGTAAAAAAACCTAGCGGTGCAAAACCTGGCTTTGTTATCTATTTTGAACAAAAAACATTGTATGTAACACCGGATGAAGAACTCGTGATGAGATTAAAACAAGACTAATTAGCATCAAGTATTATGTTTGAAAACCTATTCTAATTACAAAAGCTTCGTATCAAAACAAGTTGATGCGAAGCTTTTGTTTTATTTTTTTATTGTGCATTCGTTAAGAAAACAAGACGATTACCACTAGGATCATTGACTGCAAAATAACTATCTACATCTTGCATAGGTGTGAATTGTTTTACATGATTCTTCATTTTTTCATATGCTTCTCTTGTTGGTAGATTGAATTGAACTTCTTGTAACCCACTATGTATTGGAAGTGGATGAGCAACATTGCTGCCAGACCAAGTATTTCCTGCAATATGATGATGATAGTCTCCTGCTGAAATGAAGAATACATCATTCAAGACAAGTCGTGATTCAAATCCTAATACTCTGTTGTAAAAAGTTAATGTTTTTTCTAAATCATCAATACGAAGATGGACATGCCCAACAGTCGTGCCCACTGGTAATTTGCCATCCGTATCAAATTGAGCAAGCTCTGCGAGTTCTTTAAAATTAAGTGGATTACTGCCTTCAGGATATTTATCCCAATCTTCTTTTGGACGATCCGCATAAATTTCAATACCATTTCCTTCTACATCAGACAAATAGAACGCTTCACTATAGCCATGATCACTTGCGCTATCAAGCTTTGCTATTGGAATGATACGTTCAAAATGAGGGAAACGATTAGTTTGTTCTAAAGGACTATCTACTGTATTTTTGTTACGCAATATTTCAAAGAATTTCGTAGCAAATGCTTCTCTACTTGGAACAAGAAATGCGATATGAAATAAGCCTGTACTTTTAGATGGTTGTAATTTTTTAGCTGTTTTTCTTAATTCTAAAAGTACTTTTGTATCATCTTTTGCTCCTAAGTAAGCATATTCTTCTGTTTTGCCAAGTAATGATAAGCCTACGACTTGTTCATAAAAAGCAATTTGTCTTGTTAAATCGATTACCTTTAAAACAATACGCGCTATATTTGTTTCTGCATCAATTGTATACTGTGGTAAAAATTCTTCTATTTTTTCAATCATCTACGAAAACACCTTTCTTATCAAATTCTTAGTTTATCAATTGGTTTTCTTTTATTTTAATACATAAATTAACAACTGACAAATTATAGAGGAGTTTACTCATGATTTATTTAAATTAATATCGTTGATTTCCACTGCGGGCGTGGCCGAGCTGCTTCCCTCGCGTTGCTAAAGAAGAGGGTCTCGACTGTCCCCCTTTTGAGGCCACTGAAAAACGATTTTACCCCTAATTTTTATAGTACAAATCTACTATAACATGAAGTGGAATCAGCTTCGCTTTCCGCGGGAGTCTTCGCTGATTCCACTTCAACAAAAATTGCATCACAAAATTTTATTATTAAAATTCATGTATTTTGACTTTTTAAGTGCCCTCCCGCTTTTCCCACTGGAGTCACCACCCTCCGTTCCAATCAACTGAATGCCTATACGAACAATAAAATCTACTAAAACTATAGAATGAAATAAAAAATTTCAAAGACAACAAAAGAAAGATATCGCCAATCTATTTTTTGTAAAAGAAAAGACTGTAGGCAAACTCGAAATTCTTCGAGTTTATCTGCAGTCTTGAGATCTTCTGTATATTACAGAAGATCATTTTTTATCAATTTATTTTGTAAAAGAGATATTATAATTTGC
>DATMJF010000530.1:0-12059 GCA_035554455.1 Rummeliibacillus sp. | reverse complement strand
TTCGAAGCTAGCAAATTGAGCTTGTTGAACATTTACAGGTTGTTGTGGTGCTCGTTGTTGCATCGTACCATATGATTGTTCATATACCGGTTGAGCTGGTTGTTGCATAGTTGGCATCAAATCCTGTACAGGTAACTGTGTTGCTGGTACATCTTGAGCAACTGGTTGTTGTACTGGAGTTTCCTGCTGAACTGCTGATGTAACTGTCACTTCTTCTTGCTCTGGATTCATTAATTGTTCCACTAAAGATTTACTAAATTCTAAAGGTAACAATTGCATAATATTTGAATCAATTAAATTACCAATCTTCAATCGGAATGATACTTTTACAAGTAATTCTTCTGGGATATTTTCTGTACCTTGATTTTGTGAAATATTCATTAAATCAATTGTTGGTGGTGAAATATCCACTTTCTTATTAAAGATGGTTGACATTGATGTAGCGGCAGACCCCATCATTTGATTCATTGCTTCTTGTACAGCACTTAAATGGATTTCGCCAAGATCATCTGCTGGAGCTACTCCATCTCCACCTAACATTAAATCAGCAATAATAGCTGCATCAGACTGTTTGATAACAAGTAGGTTCATCCCCATTAAGCCTATTGTATATTCAACTTGGATGGCTACATATGGATGTGGAAATTCTTCTTCCAACTTTTCACGGTTGATCATACTAATTGTAGGGGTAGTAATTTCAACTTTTTGACCTAGTAATGAAGATAAAGCTGTTGCTGAACTTCCAAAAGAAATATTGCCAATTTCTCCAAGTGCATCTTGAGACATTGGATCTAAATAATCTTCTACATTATAATCTGTCTGAGAAGACGGTTCATTATTTTTTTCGATGGATTCGCCTCTTAATAGGGCTTCAATTTCTTCTTGTGATAACATATCATCACTCATCATCGTCTCCTCCTTTCAAAGACTCTATTACTTGTACAGCCATTCTATTTTTTAACTTACCTGGTTGAACGGTAAATTTAGGAATTCCCCCAACGTTTAATGTAAGGGGTTGGCTAATTTTCTGATTTAGTTGAATCACATCACCGTATTGCAGTAATAAGAAATCTTCAATGCTAATATCAGAATTGCCTAGTTCAGCTACAACTTCCAAATCAGATTGCTTCACTCGTTTTTCGATAATCGCTGTTTGTTCTGGAGAAACTTCTTTTTTATTTGATTGCATCCAGTATCGAACAGATAAGTTTGGAACGATTGGTTCTAAAACAACGTGTGGAATACAAATATTGATCATACCACTTGTTTCACCAATGATAGAGTTGAATGAAATAACAACAACTGTTTCATTTGGAGATATCATTTGTAAGAATTGCGGATTTACTTCTAATTCTGTTAAAACTGGATCAATATCCGCAATATTTGCCCAGGCTTCTCTTAAATTATCAAAAGAACGCTCAAATAGGTTTGTCATAATTTTCGTTTCAATTTCTGTAAGATTATCAACGTTACTATGACTTGACCCTGCTCCCCCCATCAAACGATCTAACATTGAATAAGCAATATTAGGATTGATTTCCATTAAAATATTACCATCTAAAGGGGGAACTTCAAATACATTTATCAAAGTCATATTCGGAATTGATCGGATAAACTCTTCAAATGGTATTTGATCGACTGATGCGACAGTAATTTGCACGTAAGTTCTAAGCTGTGCTGAGAAAAACGTTGTTAGTAAGCGTGCAAAATTTTCGTGTATTCGCGTTAAACTACGAATCTGATCTTTTGAGAAGCGGAGGGCACGTTTGAAGTCATAGACCTTTACTTTTTTTGACTCCTCTTCTTTTTTAATGTCATCTGCCGTCATTTCCCCCGTTGATAACGCTGATAAAAGCGCATCAATTTCGGATTGAGATAACACATCTCCTGCCATTTGCCCACCTCCATTTACAATTCAACTAATGCTTACTGAATAATGTACGAAGTAATATATACTTGTTGAACTTCTCCATCTTGCATTAGTTCATTAATCTTCGTTTTTAAAGTATTTTCAAGCATCTCTTTACCTTTTTTACCTTCTAAATCTGCTTTTGACATTTCAGATAATTCTCCAATTAAAATACTTTTCACCTGGAAATCTCGTTTTGTCAATTCTGCAGCTGCATCTTTACTCGATGTTTGAATTTTAAGTGCAATTTTAACATAATTATCATCAGCTATATTGGTTGTTATTTCTTCCATATCAACCGACTCTGCGACGATATCATCAATATTTTGTACTGAAGATGCTGTTCCCTTATTTAATTGAGTTATAACAACAACTGCAACAACTCCAATAAGCGTAATTGACACTAAAATAATCAACATAATCGATAGTAGCTTATTATTCTTCATCTTTGTCACCTCTTAAATACGGGTTTGATAGGAGTTGCACACTACGATAAAATTCAATCATTCTTTTTTGAACCTCATCCATAGTTTCTAATACAACATATTTTCGCCCGGTCGTTAACGTGATTGTCGTATCAGGAAACTCCTCGACCGATTCTATGTATAAAGCATTTAATGAGAACGGTTTACTATTTAGTTTCGTTAGAGCAATCATAGGATGTAAGGGCCGGGTGTACGAGAGCCGGCCCAGCCCCCCTTCCTTTACCTTAAATTTAACGGCAGATCAATTATCGTTTAAGATTTACCAATTCTTGCAAAATTTCATCAGAAGTTGTGATAATACGTGAATTTGCTTGGAAACCACGTTGGGCTACAATCATTTCAGTGAATTCTTCCGATAAGTCAACATTAGACATTTCAAGGTAACCCGATTCAATCTTTCCTCGTCCCTCTGAGTTAGGTGCACCAATTACTGGATCACCAGAGTTATTTGATGGTTTAAAGTAATTACCACCTACTTTTGTCAATCCACCAGTATTTGCAAATCGAGCAATTTGGATTGTACCAGCAGTTACTTGAGTATTGTTCTGAGTGTAAGAAACTGTACCATCTTGACCAATTGTGATTTCTGTTGCATCAGTAGGTATTGCAGCGTCATTATCCATCATTACTTTTTTACCATCTGCTGTAACTAGTGTGCCGTTGCTATCTAAGTAGAAGTTTCCAGCACGTGTAAAATATTGTTCATTTCCATCTTGAACAACGAAGTATCCATCACCTGAGACTGCACAGTCTAGTGTACGATTTGTTGTTTGCATGGAACCAGCATCATGTATAGTATCAATTGCTGCCAGTTGTGAACCAAGACCGATTTGCTTTGGATTTGTACCACCTAGGTTTGCTCCAGGAGCTGTTGCACCTTGTGTTGTTTGAGAAATTAAATCTTTGAAGATTACGCGACCTTTTTTGAAGCCATATGTGTTAACGTTTGCAATATTATTACCAATAACATCTAATTTTGTTTGGAAGTTGCGAAGACCGCTAATTCCAGAATACATAGAACGTAACATAAAATAATTTTTCTCCCTTCAGATTAGAGTGTACTACCTCAGTCAATCGGTAATACGAAGGCACCCTCAAAAGGTCCTGCCTTATCCCAGCACAATTGTGCCGTCAATGTTGGTAAATAATTGATCTTGTGCTTCATGACGATCCATTGCTGTAATAACCGTTGCATTTTTTGCACTCACAATAAGAGCAGCATTGCTTGTCAAAACTAGTGAATCATTAACACCTTTGGATTTCGCTTCAAATACTTTATTTGTAATGCGTTCCCACTGATGATCATCAATATGGATATTGCGCTCTTGAAGTCTATCAGATGCATGTTTACTCACTTTTAATTGTTTTGTCGTTTGTTCTGCTAATAACTCACTAAATGATTGCTTGTCTGTTTGTTTTACATTTACTGCATTTGGTTTAATTTTTGATTGTATAGGATATTGATGTTGAACATATTTGATTGTTGACATATATTAATCCTCCATTATTCAGAGATAGAGGATAATTGATCTGCATTAATTTCTTTATCATTTGATAATACTAATACAATCTTTCCATCAGAAGTTTTTTTAACAGATTTCACAGTAGCTTTTATTTCTTGATCTTCTTCTGTGTACGATACGTTTTTTCCTATTAACATACTAGCTTCCACAAGTGAATTAGCTGGATTTTTTTCTGATGTTCCATTTAATACTTCAGAAATATTAGCTGGTGTTAGTTTTTTCCCATCTTCAAGTGTGATAATAACACTATCACCGTTATAAGAAATCTTACTTACAACGCCACTTCCTGAATTTACAATAGCATTTCCTTTTTCATCTTTTTCAGATGTTAATTCATTCCAATTAACAGTTTTTCCAATAAAATTGTTATATTGCATAAGCTGTGATTGCTTCGAAATCTCAGCTAATGTATCAACCGATTTTGCTACATTTTGCATTTGTTCTAGAGATGAAAATTGAGCCATTTGAGCAATGAATTCTTTATCATCCATAGGACTAGTAGGATCTTGGTTTTGCAATTGTGTAACAAGCAATTGCAAAAAGGCATCTTTACCTAATGAACTATTGCCAGTTTGTTTTGTACTAGTTTTTTTATTTGATAAATAATTCGAAGTTACGGCTTTATCTGTTACTGATGTATTTGTTCCTGTTGTATCTGCCAATCTCTAAACCTCCATTTCCATTAAGAAATCATTAAAGTTTGACTTCTCTTCTTCTTCATCCTTCTTTTGTTGTTGCTGATCATCTGAATTCTGTCTAAAAGCATGTTGGAACTGCTGTTGTTCTTTTTCATGGCGGTTCGTTTCATTCAAAGTTTGAGCAACATCGATTCGATCTAATTGTATATTTTGGTTTACTAATCCTTGTTTTAACTGTTGCAGTTGGCTTTCAAGCATTTGTTTACCAATACTCGTGGATGCTAAAAATCGTGCAGTCATTACACCGTCTTTTTGTACAAGCTCTACACGAATAGATCCCAGATTTTCTGGATAAAGCTTAATTAATAACTTTGTTCCAGCTACATTGTTCGAGAATTGACTACGATTCATAATCGCTTGGAATTCTTTTACGAATGCTTCTGCTTGAGATGCTTTAGCTGTAGGTAGTGTTAATGTAACCGTTGTTGTTGCGACTTTAGAAGTTGTTTGAATGGTGCTAACATTTTCATTTGCTGTAGCATCAGCCAATTTAATATTTAGATGTTGAATATCATTTGTTTTTGTCAGTTGCTTCTCACTTTTTGTTACTGCAGTTTGTTCTACTTTTGATGCAAGTGTGGATAACAATTCCTTTACTTGGAATGATTGATATTCTTGTTTCACCATTAAATCAGTTTTAGGAGCTACTAGTTCTACTACTTTCAAAAACTGCAAAACTTGTGAGGCTTGAGATTTAGAAATATTAGAGCCGGAATCACCTTTAATAGATGCCATCAGATTTTGGATGAAAGCAAATTGATTTTGGTCAATTCCTGCAAGCATGTCCCAAACATCTTCAGCTTTTGACTGATTTCCTGTTAACTGCTGTAATGCTTTTTGTAAATCTTCCTTATTAATACCTAAAGCTTGAAGGATATTATCTAGTGATAATCCTTTCGAAAAATCTTGTTGTTCTAAGTTTAAGCCTAATGTAGCACCAAGTTCTTGTAAAGATGATGCATTTAAAATGGATGATAAGTCATCAATAGATATTTTTTGTTCTCCTTTTGAATCATCTACAAGCTTAGATACAGTTCCAAGAAGTCCTTCTAAACCTTTTGATAAATCAAATTTGAATCCACTTGTTGTAGCCTTGGTTTCTTTAGTATCTGGAGTTTCTTGTACTTCTCCTGTTACTTGTGATTCTTGACACTCATTTGTATTTGTACTTACTGATTGCTTTGTGGCTATCTCTTTTCTAGAAATATCACTTTTACTTGCTGCAGCTTGCGACTTTTGGGAAGCTGAAGAATTTACCTTCGTTAGCACTTCATTAAATCCTTTGCTATTTGATGAAGATTTAGAAGTATGTACTTCTGGTTTTACTGATTTGGAAACTTTCAGCAATTCAATATTCACTATTTCACCTCCTTTCAACGTAAATTAATTAGTTGCTTTTAGCTAGCAATTCTGTATAATGTGCAGCTTTATTAGGAGGCATTTTTTCTAGAATTGCAGCTAAAGTATCTGGTTTTAATTTTGAAAGAATCTTCAATGCCTCTGGATCCTTCATGTTTGTAATAGCTGGTGCAGCAGCTTTTGGCGTCATTTTTTCATAAGTTGTAACAAGATCACTAAATTGTGCTTGAGTCACGTTATTGCCTTTTTCAAGCTTTTTAATTTGTAATTCTAAACGATGCTTTTCGATTGCCATTTTAGACTTAGCACTTTTCGAATCTTCAACTTCTCCTTGCAATTTGGCGATTTCTGCATCCTTTTCTTGAACTTGTGCTTTCAAATCTGCAATTTGTTTTTCGTTATTAGAGTTAAATTTTGTTACATCTTTCGCTTTTTCATCCGATGAAGAAGTTCCGGTTATTTCTTTGGCTTTTTCAAAAATATTTGTACCTGTAACCTCTGCAGCTATCAGGAGAACAGCAGATACGAAGAGCAATGGGATAATAATCCAAAAGAATAACTTCTGAAGGATGCTAGGTTTCTTTTCCTCTTCTATTTCTTCGACTTGTAACTTTTGCTTATTTACTTTTTTTCTAGGCTTTGTTGCCATGTTCTCACCTGATTTCTTTGTTGTAATAAGCGATGGAAGAAAGTTCATCTAATTGAATCATTTCAAGACGATCTTGTTCTTTTTGATAGGTTTGATAATCCTTTTCTTTCATCTTTTCATATTTTCGACATTCTAATGATTTTTCTAGCAATTTATCTTTATGCCATTCCATTTTGGAGCGAGCACGGATAACTTTTTGCTGAGTATCATCTATTGATTTTTCAACACTATCTAAAAATCTTGAATAGTGATGGATCTCATCAATTGTTGCCCCTTTTGCTAATTTCTTTTCTTGAAAAACGATTAAATCTTCCTTTTTCCTCAAGAGATTGTATAACTTTGTAGCTACATCTTCAAATGACTTACTAGCATCTTTATATGCGATTTCAGTTTGATCTTTTTCTTGTTGTTTCACGGTTATCACTTTATCAAAGCGATATTTATAAACTTGCATTTACCGACCACCGCCATTCGATAATTTCACTAATTCAGCAACACTATCCTCCATACTGACTTTATCCATATATCCTTGTTTTAGAAATGATGTAATCAATGGCTCGTAAAATATGGCTTCATCTATTTCTTTTGATGTACCTTTTTTATAGGCACCGATATTAATCAAATCCTCTGATTTATCATAGGTGTAATAAAGTTCTCTAAGATGTTCTGCCGCTTTTACATGTTCAGAAGTTGCAATATGATTCATTAATCGACTTACACTTTTCAAAACATTAATTGCAGGGTATTGGCCTTTGTTGGCTAACGTTCTATCTAAGACAATATGTCCGTCAAGTATGCCTCGTACAGTATCTGCGATTGGTTCATTCATGTCATCACCGTCTACTAGTACTGTATAGAATGCTGTAATAGAACCTTTTTCATTTGTACCTGTACGTTCTAGCAGCTTTGGAAGTATCCCGAAAACTGAAGGTGTATATCCTTTTTGAGCAGGAGGTTCACCAGTTGCAAGACCAATTTCTCGCTGAGCCATTGCAACACGTGTAACAGAGTCCATCATGAGCATGACATTTAACCCTTTATTTCGGAAATATTCAGCAATGGCAGTTGCGGTAAATGCACCTTTTATCCGCATTAGTGCTGGCTGATCAGATGTTGCAGCAACTACGATTGACCTTTTTAAACCTTCTGGACCTAAGTCACGTTCGATGAACTCTCTAACTTCTCGTCCACGTTCACCAACCAGTGCTATAACATTTAAGTCAGCAACAGTATTTCGAGCAATCATTCCAAGTAGAGTTGATTTCCCAACACCAGAACCAGCAAAGATACCAACACGTTGGCCCCTTCCTACTGTTAACATACCGTCAATTGCTTTAACACCAACCTCTAGTGTTTCGTCTATTGGCGGTCTAGTTAGAGGATTAGGAGGATCTTCTTCTGTTTGTACTGTTGCCAAACCTTTTGGCAAGCTACTCCCATCAATCGGTAGACCCATTGAATCTAATACTTTCCCTATAAGTTCTGGCCCTACCTTAACTTCTAAAGGTGTTCCAGTTCCTTCAACTAAACAGCCAATTGAAATTTCACGGAGAGATGTATAAGGCATTAACACTACAATTTCATCTTTAAATCCAACTACTTCAGCTAGAATCTCTTGGTAACCATGTTTGACAGTATTTACGTGGATTTTACATACATCTCCAATTGAGCTATCTGGTCCTTGTGATTCAATCATTAAACCGACAACTTTCGTAACTCTGCCAAACTTTTTGAAGGTTTGTATGGATGATATATGCTCTAATAAATCTGCCGCTTTCATCATACTCAATCCACACTTTCTAAAATTTCTACAAGTTTTAATCTTAGTTCATTTAACTGCTGGTCGATACTAACCATTATTCTGCCGTGATTTGTTTCAATATAACAATCTGTTTCGCCGATATCCTCATTAACAAATATCATAAATGGAACGCCGACTGGGAACATTGCACTTAACTCTTCACGATGCTCCGTTATCAGTTGGTGATAAGTTGGCGAGACATATAATTTGATTTCTTTCATTTCTCTTGCTTCTTTTAATCCTCTTCGAACAATATCGATGTATCGTTCAGAATTTTCTTCTAAAGTTTTGCCGAGGATTCTTTCAGCGCAGCGAATAGCAAGATTTAATATGATTTCTTCTTGTTCTTGTAAATACTGCTCCGCATTTGCCTTCGATTGAATAATTGTATTATTTGCTAATTGAACGGCATTTGACATATTAGCTTCTGCTTTCAAGCGACCTTCTTCAAGGCCTTGCTGAAAGCCTTCGTCATATGCCTGTTGCTGTAATACGATTTTTTCCTCTTGCCAGTTGTTTTTTGCTTCATCCAATGCTTGCTGCTCATACAAACATTGCTGTTCAAAGGATTCTCTTTGGAATTGGATATCTTGTTGAGCTTCACTGATTAGCTTATCTCTTTCATCCAAAATATTCTGTAGTGTAATATTCTCTTCTACATCTTCTTGCGAGAGAAACAATTCTTTTATCTCAATGGTACGGAAATTTTCTTTAGCTGTTTCGGGATCGTCGAATCGTATAATCCTAGACAATGACGTCATCTCCTCCGCCACGAGCAATAATAATTTCACCTGCATCCTCTAATCGACGTGTTACAGCAACAATTCGAGATTGGGCCTCTTCTACATCTCTTAAACGAACAGGACCCATTACTTCCATTTCTTCTTTGAATGTCTCTGCCATTCGTTGTGACATGTTTTTGAAGATAATTTCCTTTACTTCTTCGCTTGAAACTTTCATAGCAAGTAGTAAGTCCTCGTTTTCGCAATCGCGAATGACACGTTGAATCGAACGATTGTCCAATGTAACAATATCTTCGAAAATAAACATCCTCTTTTTAATTTCTTCTGCAAGTTCTGGATCTTGAATTTCAAGTGCATCAAGAATTGTTTTTTCAGTTTGACGATCAACGCCATTCAGAACTTCAACCACTGCATCTACGCCACCAGTTTCTGTGTAATCTTGGGTAACAGTTGATGATAATTTGCGTTCAAGAACAGATTCAATTTCACTTATTACTTCAGGAGAAGTAGAATCCATTGTTGCAATACGTTTTGCAATATCAGCTTGAACTTCTTGTGGTAAAGAAGAAAGAATTACACCTGCTTGTTGCGGTTCTAAATAAGATAGAATTAATGCAATCGTTTGTGGATGTTCATTTTGGATAAAGTTAAATATCTGAGCAGGGTCTGTACGGCGTGCAAAGTCAAATGGTCTTACTTGAAGAGATGATGTTAATCGGTTAATAATTGTTTGTGCTTGATCATTTCCAAGTGCTTTTTCTAATACTGTCTTGGCATAGCCAATACCGCCTTGCGAAATATAGTCTTGCGCAAGTGCGATATTGTGGAATTCTTCAATGATTCCCTCTTTTATCTCTGGTTCTACTTTTTTAACGCTTGAGATTTCTAATGTTAGTCTTTCAATTTCTTCTTCATTTAAATGTTTGTAAACAGCAGCTGAGACTTCTGGTCCTAATGAAATTAATAGGAGTGCTGCTTTTTGTTTACCAGATAGGCCTTTTTCTTTCTTAACCACAGCTTAAACCTCCCACTAATCTTCTGAAATCCAAGTTCTTAATAGTTTTGCAAACTCATCTGGTTTTTCTTTAGCCATCTTTTCGAGTTGTTTTCGACGTAGTGTCGTTTCGGTTTCTTTTTCTTCAGAAATATCATCTACTTCTAAAGATTCCTCGTCTTCATATTCGTATTCCTCATCTTCATATTCTTTTTGTCTTCTTGAACGAATAATAAAGAAAACTAATAGAATGATCACAACTAGCAAAATACCGCCAACAACCCATATCCACCATGGAATTGAACTTTGAGTTGTAACTGGAGTCATATTTCCATTTAATTTTTCAACGCCGACTGTCACTTTTTGATTTAATTGTGCATTTGTTAACTGTCCAGCTTCATTCTTATCAATTGAAGTACGTACAACTGAATTAAGCATATTTTTAATATCTGTTTGTGTAGAAGCTGGCAATGATGTTGGATCATTTGGTTTTGGTGGTTCAATCAACACTTGAATTCCAATATCACGAATACGATAAGGACTTTCTTGAATTTGTCGGTGAATACGGTTTACTTCGTAGTTAACTGTATCTTGCGTTTTTTCATAATCACCGTTTCCGTTAGTTGATGATTGATAATTTGTAAAATTATCTGTACTTTGCCCTGCTTCTGGTGTTCCACCTGCAGCAGCTCCTGCACCTGTATAAGTTTCACTAATCTTTTGGGCACTAATTTGGATACCAGCCATATTCTTTTTGTCCACTGGTTCAACTAAATCTTCTTTTCGTTTTTCTTGTGTAAAGTCAATATCTGTTGTTACCGAAACAGCTGCTTTCCCAGCTCCCATTAATTGTCCAAGCATTGTTTGTACTTGACGTTGAAGATCACGTTCGATTTGTTTTTTTACTGCTAACTGTTTCTCTGCATCTGATGACGCTATACCATTCCCAGATATAGATGGACTTTGTGAATTTAAATCGTAGTATTCAAAATACTGGTTTGTAATAACAATATTTTCAGGCTTTAAATTAGGCACACTTTTTGATGCTAAATTATATAAAGTTTGGATTTGTGACTCTGTAAATTGATAACCTGGTTCAGTGTTTAATACGATGGAAGCACTGGCTTCTTGTTGAGAATCGCTTACGAATACTCCCTGTTGTGGTAGTGTAAGCATTACTTTTGCGTCCTTGACACCTTTTACTTCTTTCATAAGGTTTGCAAGTTCTGTTTGCATAGAAGCTAATTTCAACACACTAAACTCATTATCTGTCATTCCGAAGCCTGCATTTTTAGAGAAGAAAGAGTAATCAATTTGACCAGATTGTGGATATCCTTGTGACGCTAAATCTACTTTTAAGGTATCTACTTGGTCTTTTGGCACTGAAATAGAAGTTCCGCCATTTGTAACTTGATACTTAACTCCTTTTGAATCTAACTGTTCTTTAATTTGTCCAACTTCAGCAGCTGATAAGTCTGAATATAAAGGTGCATATGTTACTCTCGTAGCAAAGTATGTAATAATAGAAGCAATTAATAATACAGCTAGAATTGAACCGATAATTGTACCTTTTTGCACTTTTGTTCGACTACCCCAAAACCCACCGAATTTGGTTTTGAAATTCTTTAGTCTTTCATTCATTTTAAGCCTCCGGTTATAGTGACTGTTTCAAATTCTTATAACATTGCGATAACCTTTCTATTAAACTGACATTCGCATAATTTCTTGGTAAGCCTCTACTACTTTGTTACGAACCTGTAATGCGGTATTTAATGTGATATTCGCCTTTTGAGCAGAAATCATTACATCATGAAGCTCTACATTTTCTCCATTGACTAATTTATCGGTCATCTTATCAGATGCTATTTGACTATCATTAACAGCAGAAATAGCATTTT
>DATMJF010000529.1:0-7868 GCA_035554455.1 Rummeliibacillus sp. | reverse complement strand
GCGGATTCAGTAATAGCAATGACATTTCCATTATTTTTTAATGCTTTTAATCCTTTTGTACCATCTGAACCCATGCCCGTCATAATGACAGCGATTTTATCAAAATCATTGTATTTACTATTATCTTCAAACATGACATCTACAGAAGGTCTATGCCCTCCGCGTGGTGGTTCTGATTGATCTAATTCAATACAATAGGACATGCCTATTTTTCGAATATGTAGATGAAAACCACCTGGCGCAATATACGCGACACCCGCTTGGAGAATATCTCCTTGTTCAGCTTCTTTTACGGTAATTTTGGCCAGTTGATCTAATCGATTGGCCAATGATTTCGTAAATCCTTCAGGCATATGTTGCACAATAAGTATAGGTGCTGGAATATTTTGCGGTAGCCGAGTAATAACTTCTTGCAATGCTCTAGGGCCGCCTGTTGACGTACCAATAAGCACCATTTTCTTTGAATGCGAATTCCATTTCACAGGAGGATTAGCTTGAATATCTCGTTGAATATCATCTCCCGTATTCATGCTACTATGAGAAAGAGTAGATACTTTTTCTTTCGGAATAGTTGCCTTCTCCATATCCTTCTGTTCTGCATGTCGTAATTTAGAGACATGTACTGTAGCCGCATTTTCTACAATTCGAATTACATCAGATTGAATCTTGTATAGGTCCAATGAAATTGGACCACTTGGTTTTGCGATAAAATCGACAGCGCCACTTGCCATAGCTTCTAATGTTATCTTTGCGCCACTTTTTGTTGTGCTTGATAACATTACAACTGGAACAGGACATTCTTTCATTATTACTTTTAGCGCTTCAAGTCCGTTCATCTCTGGCATTTCTACATCCATCGTTACAACATCTGGTTTAAGCATTTGAATTTTCCTTATTGCATCTTTACCATTACGAGCTGTTCCGATCACTTTAATATGAGGATGATCGCCAAAGAAGTCTGATATCATTTTCCTCATAAATGCTGAGTCATCAACTATTAATAGTTTTTTCGGTTGGGTAATAGACAACTAATCACTTCCTTTCGAAAAAATACTTTTTAATTTAGAAATAAGCTTATTTGATTGATTTGGAACTATTATTTCTTTCATATTTCCTTCTATAAATCTATTCGTTATTCCTCTCAATGTCTTCGTGATTTGAGCGTTAGGATATAATATCGAAAATGGGACTTGTCTTTTTACTGCTTGACGAACAAGTTTATCTTCTGGTAATGCACCTAAAATTGTTACTTCCTTTGCTAAAAAACGAGCCATTGTTTGTTTCAATCTATTCAATGTATCGGAGCCTTCTTCATTAGTTAAAACTCTATTGCAAAGTAAATAAAAATTTTTCTCGCGATCTTTGTAATGGATATATTTCATCATTGAATAGGCATCCATTATAGAAGTAGGTTCTGAAGTTGAAACAACGATAATATCATCTACAGCAACTAGTAAATCAAGTGACCAATTTGTGGCACCCGCTCCCATATCAAATAAAATATAATCATAGGTTGCTTGAAGATTCTCAAAAGCCGTCAATAGACGTTCAAACATAAGATCCGACCATTCTAGTAATCCTGCAAGTCCTGTACCACCTGAAATATAATGCAAGCTATTAGGTCCCTCAAAAATTACTTCTTGCAATGAGACATCTCCTTGCAAATAATCCTTTAAACTATTTCTAGAACTTTTGCCTAATAGGATATGAATATTCCCCATTCCTATATCCATGTCTACAATAATAACTTTTTTACCATAGGTGGCTAAAGTATTAGAAAAATTTGTTGTAAAATTACTTTTCCCTACTCCACCTTTGCCACTAACTACAGCAATCGATTGCCCTACACTATTACTTTGTTGCATTTTCAACCTTAATGATTCAGCTTGATCTCTCATATGTTATCTCCCTGAAAGAGCAATTCTATAATATTATTGATAGATGCTTCTTCAATATCTTCTGGTACTTCTTGACCATTCGTATAGTAAGCAAGTCCCTTCTTATATTTAACCATTAAATTGATCATTGAGCCAATAGTATTTGTTTCATCTGTCTTCGTAAATATTAATTTTTTTACAGGAAATGCTAAAAATTGTTCAATAATTGTTGCCATATCGCGTTCTTTCGCTGTCATAGACAAAACTAAGTAATTTTCTACATTTTTTTCAACATCGATTAACTGTTGTAAATCCTTAATATATTTTGCTTCTTTATAATTTCGTCCAGCAGTATCGATAAAGACTAAATCTAACTGTTCAAATTTTATTAGAGCTTTTTCATAATCTTCCCTACTGTAAACAATTTCCACTTGCGCTTGTAAAAGATTTGCGTATGTTTTGAGCTGTTCAATTGCAGCGATCCGGTATGTATCTGTTGTGATAAAACCTATTTTCTTTTTCTTTTGCAATACTGCTCTTGCAGCCATCTTTGCAATTGTCGTTGTTTTACCAACACCGGTTGGACCTAATACATTAATATATTGTTTATTAAAAGAGATACCGCCGAAAGGTAAATCCTTCAATAATTTCATTAGATGTTTTTTTGCTATTACTTGTAGTTCTTTTTGCGATAAATCTTCTTTACTATTTTTTACAACTGCAAAGAGCTCATCACCTATTTGCGTGATGAGCTCAGGATTAATCTCTTGCTGCTCTAATCTTTCAATGATAGCTGATAGTTCATCGGGATATTGAACGCTAACAGATTGACGTTGCATAGATTTCATCATTATTTTTAAATCTGTAAGTTCTTTTTTAATTACTTCTGTTTGTTCTTCAGTAGATTCTGATTCAATAATCATTGGTTGTTGTACAATTCTAGAAGGAATCCTAGCTCCTATTGAATCTGTACGATCAATCCCCGCTACTACTTCATAGCTTTTCTTTTTGAACATACCTAAAAAGCCTTTTGAGTATACAACTTTCGAACTCGCAATAATTGCATCATCACCTAATTCTGCTTGTACTTTTTTCATCGCAGCAGTCATTGATGATGCTATATATTTTTTCATTTTCATTCAACGTTCACCACCCCAACACTTTGAATCTCTATTGATGATTCTAATTCATTATACGAAAGAATTGGAATTTGAGGGAAATATCTTTCTGTCAATTGTCGTAAATACATACGTACTGCTGGAGAACATAATATGACAGGTGATTGTTCAAAGAATGCAATACGTTCCACTTCTTTTGCAATTGATTCTAAAATAGCTTGTGAATCAGTTGGGTCCATTGCTAAATAATTTCCATGATCTGTTTGTTGGATACTATCTGCAAGTATTTTTTCGACTTTCGCAGAAACAGTCAATACTTTTAACTCTGTTTGTCCAGCGGCATATTGGGTTGTAATTTGACGTGCTAAGGATTGTCGAACATACTCAGTTAAGACATCGACATCAGATGTTAATTTCGAATAATCTGCTAATGTTTCAAAAATAACAGGTAGATTTCGTACGGATACATTTTCTTCTAGCAATTTTGCCAATACTTTTTGAATTTCACCAATGGATAGTGGTGTAGGTGTTAACTCGTCTACTAATATTGGTGCAGTTTCTCTTAGGTGATCGATTAATTGTTTTGTTTCTTGACGACCTAATAGTTCTGACGCATTTGCTCTAATAATCTCAGTTAGGTGCGTTGAAACAACACTTGGTGGATCGACAACTGTATATCCTAACATTTCTGCTTCTTCTTTTACCTGCTCAGTAATCCATTTTGCTGGTAAACCGAAGGAAGGTTCTACAGTATCAATACCTTCAACCGAATCATCATCTCCGGGACTCATTGCTAAATAATGATCTAACAATAATTCACCACTTGCTAACTCATTTCCCTTTATCTTAATGCGATATTCGTTTGGTTGAAGTTGAATATTATCTCGAATACGAACAACTGGTATCACAATTCCTAATTCTAGAGCCAATTGACGGCGAATCATGACAACGCGGTCAAGTAAATCTCCTCCTTGCGAAGCATCTACAAGAGGAATCAAACCATAACCGAATTCAAATTCAATTGGATCAACATTCAGTAAATTGACAACATTTTCTGGACTCTTTAAATTATCAGTAGTTTCAACTTCTTCAATTTGTTCAAGTTCTTCTATGTTCTCTTTCTTAGCATGATTCAAACTATATGCAACAATTGCTAATACCGCTGCAACTGGAATTGTATAAATAAATTTAATTGGTGTAACAATTCCAAGGATAAAAATAGTTCCGGCTGCTATGTAAATTAATGTTGGATTGGCTAATAGTTGACCCGTAATGTCTTTACTTAAGTTGCCATCAGATGCTGCACGAGTTACCACAATACCTGTAGCTGTAGAAATAAGTAATGCTGGTATTTGAGATACAAGGCCATCACCGACAGTCAATGTAGTAAATAAATGGACAGCATCTGAAAATCCCATATCCATTTGCACGATCCCGATGATCAAACCAACGATTAAGTTGATTAATACAATAATGATCGCTGCAATGGCATCACCTTTTACGAATTTCGTAGCACCATCCATTGAGCCATAGAAATCTGCTTCATTACTAACTTTTTCTCGACGTTCTCTTGCATCTGATTCTGATATCAATCCAGCGTTTAAATCTGCGTCTATCGCCATTTGCTTCCCTGGCATTGCATCTAATGTGAAACGTGCAGCCACTTCTGATACACGTTCCGCCCCTTTAGTGATCACGATAAATTGGATAATTACCAAAATAACGAATACAACTAAACCAACTAGAACGTTACCGCCTACTACGAAGGTACCGAAAGTTTCAACGACATTCCCTGCATCTCCACCAGTTAAAATCGCTCGAGTAGTTGAAACATTTAAACCTAAACGGAACAAAGTTAATAATAATAGGAGAGATGGGAAAATTGAAAATTCTAATGCTTCTTTCATGTTCATAGCTGTTAATATTACAAGTAATGCTAGCGTAATATTAATGATAATTAAAAAGCTTATCAACCATGGTGGTAAAGGGATGATGAGCATTGCCACAATCATTATTACTGCAGCTAATACTCCTATGTCACTAAATTTCATGTTTGTCCCTCCCGTTAAAAAACTCTAAATTTTTCTTTTAGCACGATATACATACGCTAATACCTCAGCTACAGCTTTGAAAAATTCATCTGGAATATGTTGTCCAATCTCAACCTGATCGTACATCGCACGAGCTAATGGTCGGTTTTCCACCATCACCACATCATTTTCTTTTGCAATTAATTTGATTTTCTGAGCGATGAAATCTGTGCCTTTTGCAACTACTTTTGGCGCATCCATTGTCTCATCATCATATTTTAAGGCAATCGCGTAGTGAGTTGGGTTCGTGATCACCACGTCCGCTTGTGGTACTTCTTGCATCATACGACGCATGGCCATTTCTCGTTGACGTTGTTTAATTTTAGATTTGATGAGGGGGTCACCCTCTGAATTTTTATATTCATCCTTTATATCCTGCTTGGACATTTTCAGGTTTTTTTCATAATCAAATTTTTGATAGAAATAATCGAGTACAGCTATTAACAACAACACAATAGATGCTGCAATACCCATTAAAACAGTAAGCTTAGAAACTGTTGCCAGAGTAGCCCATGGAGATTTAAAGGATAAGCTTAGTACATCATCAATATTCACCCATAAAATAGCCGTGGTAACTGCACCAATCAAAGAAATTTTCAATATCGATTTAAGTAATTCGATTATTGCTCTGAGTGAAAAAATCCTCTTGATTCCTTTAATAGGGTCTAATTTCGTTAAATCGAACTTTAATGGTTCGGTTGTGAACAATAGACCGAATTGAAGAAAGTTTCCTACGATTGCTGCAATTACTGCAACACCCATAATCGGCAATACGACTACGGCTGTTTCAGATATTACTTCCTTATAAACTTTTATTACAAGTTCGATCGACAAAGAATCAACAAGCATATATTTTGAAAAGGTTTGTTTAAAAAATGACATAACGCCATTTCTCATTGAAGTCGCTGCTATTAACAGAAATAAAAACACTGATAACATGACGAGTGCGCTTGTTACATCCTGACTTTTTAATACTTGACCCTTTTTACGAGAATCTTGACGTTTCTTAGGTGTCGCTTTTTCTGTTTTCTCACCAGCAAAAAATTGCAAATCTAACTCAAGCAATTGCATACTATCCACCACCTATAAGAACCATAAAGTCTCTCATACTAATAAACATAAAATTAAATAGTTTTTGCATAACAGCAACCATTACACCCATCATGACGATTAATACGATGAAACTAACGCCGATTTTAATAGGAAATCCTACGACAAAAATATTTAGTTGTGGTACAGTACGAGCAGTAATACCTAAAGCAATATCTACTAAGAACAATGTTGCGACAATTGGCACTGACATTTGAAAGGCAATTCCAAAAAGCGAACCGAAAGTTTTCAGAACAAACTGTGGTAAATCGCTGGATCCAAACGCAGGCCACACACTATCCATCGGAATATATTTATAGCTATAAAATATCCCATCTAATATTAAATGGTGACCATTTGTCCCTAATAATACTAAAAGAGCTAATGTATTAAAAAATTGCCCTAATAAAGGACTTTGTGCTCCAGTTTGTGGATCAATAACGTTTGCAATCGCAAACCCCATCTGGAAATCAATAAATCCACCTGCTATTTGTATAGCAGACATGATGATATAAGCAATAAGACCTATCGACAGACCAACAACAGCCTCTTTCATCATTAATAATATGTATTCTCCATTAACATCAAAAGGTTTTACATCCACCGTATAATACATCATCCATGACAATACAACAGCAAGTGTAATTTTAACTTTAGCAGGAATCGTTTTATATGAGAAAAATGGTACTGTCATAAAGAATGCCGAAATTCGTATAAGAATAAGAAGAAAGATGGTTATGTTCGGAACTAATTCTTTCATTCTATCACCCTATAAAACGTCCTAAATTTTCAAATATATCTTTAGTGTATGAAGTCACTTGAGTAAGCATCCAGGGTCCAAAAAAGATAATAGCAATGAGTACTGCAATAATTTTTGGTACAAAAGCTAGTGTTTGCTCTTGAATTTGTGTTGTTGCTTGAAAAATACTAACTAAAAGACCTGTTACTAATGCAACAAGTAATAATGGACCTGATGCAAGTAATATAACTTTAATTGCATCTTCTGCAACTTTAATCACTACTTCTGCTGTCATAATTTTTCATCCCCTAAAAGCTTTCTAATAGTGATTTCACCACTAGATACCAACCATCTACTAATACAAACAACAGTATTTTGAATGGTAGTGAAATCATTACCGGCGGTAGCATCATCATACCCATAGACATGAGGACACTGGCCACAATCATGTCTATTACCAAGAAAGGAATGAATATCATAAAGCCCATTTGAAACGCTGTTTTTAACTCACTAATCGCATATGCAGGAACCATCGTTGTAAGTGGAATATCTTCAATCGTTTTAGGACGTTCCTTTGCACCAGAATACTTCAGAAATAAATCTAAATCCTTTTGTCTAGTATTTTTACTCATAAACTCCTTGAATGGCTTACTCGCCTTTGAGTATGCTTCATCCAACGTGATTTTCTCATCGAATAAAGGTTGTAATGCGTTTTTATTTACATCTTGGAATGTTGGCGCCATGATGAAAAACGTTAAAAACAGGGCTAGCCCAACAAGTACTTGGTTTGGTGGCATTTGTTGTGTCGCCAATGCTGTTCGTACAAAAGATAATACGATGACTATTCTTGTAAAGCATGTCATCAAAATTAAAATACTTGGTGCTAAAGATAGTACCGTAAGTAACAACATCAATTTGACACCTGAAGATACATTTGTTGGATCGCTATTGGAGA
>DATMJF010000528.1:0-5801 GCA_035554455.1 Rummeliibacillus sp. | reverse complement strand
CAAACATAGCGTTTCTCCTTTTTCTTTTACTTCCATTAGATTATTTCATTGAACATTAAAATTCTTTCACACTAAAAATTACTTTATCTCCAAAAGTTTAACGTAATATTTTAAGACTATTATAATGTAATTATTTTGATTTTTATATACATTTTTTCATAAATATTTTGCACTATAGCTATAGTATTATAGGTAAAAACCCTTATTTACAACCACATTATATGTATCATTTTGCATATTTTTATGAATAGGCAATGTTAATGGATGTTTTAATCCTAAGTACCAGCACGCTAAGCACAACAAAGCGAAGCTTTTCTCATTTTGTGTGAGGAGCGCTGGCACATTCCCTTCAAATAACAATCACATTTAATAGCCCCTATAAATAAAAAAAGAACCTTCTATTTAGAAGGCTCTCCATTTAAAATCATTATAATTATTGCGCTAAAAATAATACGGACGGTATGAAAGATACAGCAAACAATAATGCATACCAGACAGAAACTCGTTTTAATGAAAAGGATTTACTTTTTTTCTCTGCGTAGAATGCATCAAAGAAAATTGCACAAACCAATGGAATGCTCATACAAGCAGCCGCGATTAAAATAATATCAGTATAATTCATTTTGCATCCCCCTCTTATTTTCACATCTAAATGTGACAACTTTATGTCTTAATAATACAACCTCCGGACACAATTTGTCAACAATTCATTCACATTTTGGACAAAATTTTTCCATAAAATTCACAAAGAAGAAATTCTTATACTAAAAACATAATATCTACAATGAGAAACTACAGACCCACAAGAAAAAGGCTGCCTCATATGAGACAGCCCTCTCGTATTTATTTTGCTTGCCAATAACGATCCATATCTCGATCTAGATATACCCATCCTTTCCAACCAATATGAATAGTATCGGTAATGAAATGAGGATCATACTCATGTGTTGAGTAATCAATTAATGGATAGTTGGAGTCTTTTATGATAGTTCGTATTTTTTGATAGTATGCTTGTCGTTTTTCTTTTGGATAACCAGCATAATCATACCATTTACCATTCATCGGGATTGAAATGAATAGCGGTTTCGCACCAGCATCTTTTAACACATCGATGACAAGTTGAAAATCTTCATACTCAGGTGATTTAGAATAGTCAACATCTTTTCTGAAGTTTTTTAACTGCTTGTATTTTGGCGCAATATTACGGTTATAGTATCTGTCATTGACATTTAAATTATTATTTGTAATACGTTTTTTACCAAATGCATCAGCATTTTGCATTTGTTGTTCAAATGTTTGATCTTTTATTAGGGATGGTTTCGCATGTAGCTTTTTATTTTTTTCATTAATCAATGCATAATACAAGTCCTTCTTCTCAAGAAGTGCTCGATTCATATAACCCAATGCCATTGTTATGCGTCCGAATATCGGCTTTTTATCCTTTGCTAATTCATATTTGTACATTGAAACTAATAAATGATCTCGCTTAACAGTATCAAATTGTAACAAACGACGCATAGCTATTTCCTTTAACTTAGGATTCATCTCATGATTGAATGCCAAATCATAAGCATGAAGCATTGAATAGTTAGGTGAAAAATGAAAATCATCCATTCCCTGAGCTGTAAACCATTGTGGAGAAATGATAAATACAATCTTTTTCCCCTTTAAATTTTTCTCTTGCTCAGCGAAATTCAAGAAATGTGTAATACTTTGACTTCCACCACGTCCTACCATAAAAGTAGAATAGGGTGTTTTTGCTGCTTTTGTGTAATTATATGGATGAAAAGGATCAAAATGCTCTAACTCAGATGAACCATAAATTGGCAAAGTATTTTTGTCTTTTAGCATTTGACTTTGCAAATATGCCCCCTGAAACATAAGAGGATTTAACTCAATCTTTGCTTCTTCTACTCTTTGATCCGTAATCCAGCTCTTCAACCAACGATTAGGGAAAAATAAAAAGGTGAAAAATAACACTACCGCAATCGCTAGCGGAAGGAAAGTATACTTTTTCATGCTAATTCAACTAATTTCTCCGCAATATGATTTGGTGTATTCCACTCCTCGCGGGAGAATTCTGTGATTGGTACACTAATACCTAATTTTTCTTCGATTTCAACTAGTAATGTAATTGTACCAAATGAATCAAGTAATCCCTCTTCAAAAAGTTCAATATCTGGATTTTCCAAAATAACATCATCTTCACATACAGCAGCTAATACTTTAAATACTTCTTGTTTTTCCATTATAATAAACTCCTTTTAACTAAATAATTTTCCTGAAAAAATATAAAAACCGAAACAAATAAAGTGGAAAGTAATTACAATTGAAATTGCATTTGTCCATTTATTTTTTGGCCAGAATTTATGCACTTTATTCCATCTTTCAAACTTATCAAAGCAAACAATAAGTAATGCATGATACAAGCCATAGACGATAAAATGCCATTCTAGCCCATGCCATATGCCCATTAATAAGAATAGGACAAAGTATCCTATATAGGAAACTGTATAACGGTTTTTAATCCATTTTTTTTTCGTCATCCAAAATACAAAACGCATATACACATAGTCTCGGAACCAGAATGATAAACTCATATGCCAACGATTCCAGAAATCTTTAATATTCTTACTTAAGAATGGTAGGTTGAAGTTCTCTGGAGTTTTAATCCCCATCATTTTACTTACACCAATTGCAAATGCACTATAGCCAGCAAAATCAAAAAATAGGTAAAGACTATAAACATACATATAGGCAAGGTGCCCTTCAAAAGGTGTTAAATAATTGTAAGTATGATTTGGTAAATACAATAGAACCTTATTGTAAAGTAAGAATGCAATAATAAATTTATATAAGAATCCTTGGAAAATTTTATTAATACCATTAAATAATAACTCACGATATTCATCGCGATCTGGGACATAATTCAAATCCTTTTCAAATCGTCTCCATCGGTCTATTGGACCTGATGAAATTGATGGGAAAAACAAAAGGAAATAGACAAGCTCCACGATAGAAATTGGCTTTTTAATCATGCCATCGCGTGTTTCCATAATCATTTGTACAGCTTTAAACGTAATATAAGAAACACCTAAAAAACCAAAGAGATGGTGAAGACCTAAAATAGGTAGCACCTTCACCAATACAAGTGGCAGAATTGCTAACAAAACAGCGAATACAAAAACAGTACCATTATTATTCTTCAATCGATAGGTTTGATACCCTTTAATTAATAGCACTTGGAAAATCGTAAACAGAATCAACGAAAGTATGCTCTTGGCTGATGAGCTAAAAATAATTGCCAAGATTATAACAGAAATAAACATATTATACTTTTTGGATGACTTTCCTTTAAGCCCTAAAATAATTGTAGGTATCAATAAAATGCCTATGATAAAGAAGAATGTAAAATCACCATAAGGTATCATATCGTTACTTCTACCGCCAATCTTTTACGGTCCACTTTACCATTTGCGTTCAACGGAAGTTGATCAACATATATAAATTTCTTTGGCACCATATAGCTTGGGACAACTTCAGATAATGCACTTTTTAATCGTTTTGTTGTTTGGAATGGTTTTTCATCGGTCTTTTGAGTTAGCACAACGAATGCTGTTAAAGAAACCACTTCTTCTTCTTTTTTCACTGGCTGTACGATACAACCACTTACTTCATTTAATGATTCAATCTTTTTCTCAATTTCCTCAATTTCTAGACGATAGCCATGCAGCTTCACCTGGAAATCAGAACGACCTGAATAAAAGATGTAGCCATTACGGTAATAACCTACATCGCCTGTATAATACACATCTTCATCGCGCCAAATTTTAAATACTTTATCGGTTTGCTCGGGTGCACCGAGATAACCTTTACTTACGGTCGGACCAGTAATCACCAGTTGCCCTTTTTGTCCTTCGCTCACAATATCGCCATCTTCATCAAGTAAAATCAAACGATCAGAACTAGCCTTTGCAATTGGTAAAACATTAAAAGCTTCAAGAAGACCACTCGTTACTTCAACAGCAGTTACCGCAACGGTTGTTTCAGTTGGACCATACAAATTAATAATCCGTGCTTGTGGAAATCTTGCTTGCAGATTGACAGCGAGTTCATGCGGTAATACTTCTCCACAAAATAGGAACTCTTCGATTGTAGGCATCATTTCTGCATTCCACAGTGGATTCATCAAGCAAATTTTTACAAACGAAGGAGTTGAAGTCCAAACGTTAACATTCGACTGTTGCAATACATCAAAAAGCTTAGCTGGCTGTTCAATCTGAGATTTTGTCAACGCATATAATGTACGACCTTTAGTCAACGCAGGATAGAAATCCATTACTGATAAATCAAACGAATAAGGTGCTTGGTTAAGATACACACCATCTTGCAAATGAGCGTTTTCTTCAAGCCACAATACAAATGCTTCTAAGTTATTTGCTGTAATTTGCACACCTTTTGGATTTCCTGTACTTCCAGAAGTATAAATAATATAAAAAACATCTTCTCCCTCTACCCAATTACTTTGAGAAATTATATTTGAATGTGATAATTCTAAAACTGAATTCACTTCATAAGTGGGTATTGGAAATTCTAGATTAATTTCTTCTGTCGTTAACAGCATAGCTGCATTCGAAGCAGTTAAAATATGCTGAACACGGTCATTTGGAATTGATGTATCTAATGGAATGTATGGATGTCCTGCCTTGACAACTCCTAAAAATGCAATGATTTGCTTTGGCGACATATGACCGTAAACTGCAATTGGCGTTGCATCATTCAATCCTCCTTGTACTATAAATTCTGCTACAAGATCAGATTGTTTCCACAACTCTTCATAAGTTAACGTTTCAGCGTCAACTTGATATGCAATACGTTGTGGATATAACAAAGACATCTCACGAATCATATGCAGTACACTCATAAGTAACACTCACTTTCTTTTAAAATTCCGTATAAATAAACGGCCCCGCACTCATATCATGGAATCCGTAAATTAATACAAGTAACACTAAGATGACAAAATAAAATAATGTATATGCAACGAAACGAAATCCTTCGTGTTCTTTTATTTTTTGCAACACGCCACTTCCTCTCTATTACATTACTATAAAACGAATGAAACACTTAAAAGTTTCAGTTGAATCATCCATATATTAAGTTTTGATTAAAAATATTACTTTTTAGCTAAGACTATGAAAAGTTTGTATCATTTCATTAATGTTAATTAGTTAATGTAATTTTTTTAAATTAACAAATAGACAATACCACGGATTTCGTTTGATTCTTCAATTTTAATTTATTTTTAATAGAACTTACAGCTTTTATTTATATGTCAGACTTTTTTGGAAATTTTTTGGAAGGATTTTTATTAAAAAAATGCTTATTTTAGTATCTTTTTTGATTTTTCCCCTGAAATATAGTAATATTTTACCAATTAGTTAAATTCAAGGATAATCAATTTGTTCTCACAATTAAAAACTCATCCATTTAGGAAGAGTTTTTAATATGATATATATTCTTATAAAGTAAAATTCCCGATGTGGCGGTTTTCTTCATCTTCCAATCATACATCTAATGCGAGGTGAAATTAATTAACACCTCATTAAATTTTTCTCGTTCTTCCCAAAAAGGACCATGCCCACTATATTGAAATGCTACAAGTCTTGAACCTTCTATTTTGTCATTTAAGATTATTGCTTGTGAAAATGGAATAACTTGATCATGGGTGCCATGAATAATTAAGGTAGGAACACTAATCGTTTGAAGTTCTAGTTCTAGTTCTATTTTTTCATCCCTAA
>DATMJF010000527.1:0-8593 GCA_035554455.1 Rummeliibacillus sp. | reverse complement strand
TTAAAGATCTTGCGTATTCTTCAGGTGGTACACCACGTTTAAAAACGGTTTCTGGATCTTACATTACAGCAAGTAAAGACTTTGTAAGAGCCGTTACACCATCGATTACTAATTATATTTATGTAAATCCTGGCACAGTTCAACTAAAGAAAAGTGTTTACCAATATAGCAGTACAAACTTTACCTCTGCAACAAAAGGAAAAGTACTTGGTAAAGGCAAAAAGTTAACTGTTAAATCCATCTCATTTACATCTGCTGGTACACCAAGACTAAAATTAACAAATGGTAACTATATTACTGCAAATAAGTCATATGTGGTAGCAAGATAAGTGGTTTTTGAATAAGTGTAATGGAACACAGATCTTTGCATATGGAGAATTCTTTCTCTATATGCTTTTTTTATCTAGGCGCTGTTAATTTTATTATGGAGATTTGAAAGGAATAGTTAACTAGCTTGCCTTTTATTAAAGCGCGAGAGCCAACATAGTCGCGCTGCGGTTTGTGCGTTTAGCGTGCAGGCACTTTGGATAAAAAATTAGTATGATCCATTAACATAGCCCTTATCTAAAAAGTGGTACAGTGAGAAAAAAGATTACAGGAGGAGCTATGTATACTTATCTGTCTACTATACTAAATAGTTATTTTTTACTAATGTTCATAATAGGCTTTATCACAATGGGTGTTGATAAATGGAAAGCGATTAATAACCGATGGCGTATTCCAGAAAAGCGATTATGGTTAATCGCATGGATTGGTGGAGCAGCTGGTACTTGGTTAGGTATGATCGTATTCCATCATAAAACACGGCATCTTCAATTTGTTTATGGCTTTACAATACTAATGTTTATAGAAGCGTTTATTATTTATAAAATTTAGAGAAGAGAGCAAGCAATAATGTTTGCTCTCTTTGCTTGTTTATTAATTTCTACATTATTTCTTTTCAATAGCTACCTTTTCAGATACGATGAGAATGAAGAAATTTTTAATTAGATAAAAGGTAGGTATAACAATGGACAATACATTAAAAGTACAACTTATTCATGAAGATGCGAAAATGCCATTTCGTGCTAATCCGGGGGATGCAGGATTAGATTTATATGCAGTTGAAGAGCAAGTGATCAAGGCAGGGGAATCGGCATTAATTCCAACAGGTATTGTCATTGAACTACCTAAAGGTACGGAAGCTCAGGTACGTCCTAGAAGCGGTCTAGCATTAAAACATGCTGTAACAGTACTAAATAGCCCTGGAACTGTCGATGAAGGTTATCGAGGCGAAATCAAAATCATATTAATTAATCATGGCAAAAAGGATTTCTTAGTAGAGAAACATATGCGAATTGCGCAAATGGTTATTGCACCAGTTCTTCAAGTACAAGTAGAACAAGTTGATGAAGTTTCTGATTCAACTCGCTCAGCGCAAGGTTTTGGTTCATCAGGAAAATTCTAAATATTATTTTGAATTTACTTACAATTGGGATTATAATTAATGAGTACTGATTATTTAGGGGGTCGAAATAATGGTTCAATACGATGAAACATTAACGATGTTAAAGGATTTAACCGATGCACGTGCAATTGCTGGTAATGAAAAAGAATCTCGTGATGTCATGACAAAATATATCACACCATATGCAGACAACGTAGAAAGTGATAACTTAGGTGCTGTCATTGCTGAAAAAGTTGGTGATCCAAACGGTCCGAAAATCATGGTGGCTGGTCACTTAGATGAAGTTGGATTTATGGTCACTCAAATTGATGACAAAGGTTTTTTGAAATTCCAAACGGTTGGTGGCTGGTGGTCACAAGTTATGCTTGCTCAACGTGTACAAGTCGTAACACGTTCTGGTGAAACAATTGTAGGTGTTATTGGTTCAAAACCACCTCATATTTTACCTGCAGCTGCTCGTAAACAACCTTATGAAATTAAAGATATGTTCATCGATATCGGTGCATCTTCTAAAGAAGAAGCAAAAAGCTGGGGTGTAACACCAGGTGATATGGTAACACCTTATTTTGAATTTACAGTGATGAAAAACGAAAAACATTTGCTAGCGAAAGCATGGGATAACCGTATCGGCTGTGCCATTGCTATCGAAGTATTAAAAGGATTAAAAGATGCAAAACACCCTAACATCGTTTATGGTTGTGGCGTAGTGCAAGAAGAAGTAGGACTACGTGGTTCTAAAACTGCTGCACATAAGATTAATCCTGATATCGGTTTTGCTGTTGATGTTGGTATTGCAGGAGATACTCCAGGAATCTCTTCAAAAGAATCTAACAGTAAAATGGGTGCTGGACCACAAATTATTATTTATGACGGTTCAATGGTAGCGCATAAAGGTTTACGTGATTTTGTTGTAGATACAGCAGAAGAAAACGACATTCCGTATCAATTTGAAGCAATTCCTGGAGGCGGCACTGATGCAGGTTCAATTCACGTAACAGCAAATGGTGTACCAGCATTATCAATTGGTATTGCAACACGCTATATTCACTCACATGCAGGAATTTTACATCGTGATGACTTTGAAAACACAGTAAAATTAGTGATTGAAGTCATTAAAAAATTAGACCGTGAAACAGTTAATAAGATTATTTTTGAATAAAAGGAAATAGAATTATATTAGGAGTGGAGAAAACAATGATAAGATTTTTTTGTTTTTTCCATTTCATATTTCATAAAACTTGGCTATTAACTACCTTCTAATGAAATTGTTAGGGGGGATTTTTTTTTGTACAAGAAAATTAGGGGTTTTTGAAGTAGAAGTAAGTAATACTATAAATCAATTGTAAAATACAAGTAATCAACCATTACCAATACAATTAGCTAGTGAATATGGTGTTTCTGAAGAAACAAGTTTTAAATGAATTAAAAGTAATCCTCCTATTGAAGTAAAAAAAGAGTTACGGTAGCAGATGCCAAAACCTTTGATTAAATTGAACAGTCCAAAATGGAGGTTGCTCAGAACAAATACTTAATTTTTGTATGTCCAATATATTATCATGAATCCGTAAATTTGCTTTTTTATGATTTATATATATAATAATTATGAGCTCTTATTTGGAGGGATAAAATTGGACATTGACCTGGAATTACAGGGAAAAGATGCCTTTCGTGAAGTTATTTTAGAAGGGAATTTTGAACGGATTGCAATATGGTTAGATGGTGAGTGGTCTGTTGTTGATTCTCCGTTGTATCAAACAAAATCTAGGGAAGAAAAACCAATAAGTATTCTTTATGAAAAGGATTTATTGGGTTCGTATGAAAATGAGGATTTCTTAGAGATGTTAATTAATCAAATTGACGAATTGTTTGGTATGGTGTCATAGTAGGAATCCATTTTTTTTACTTAGATAAGTTAAAAAGTAAACTAAAGTCTTTTTTTAATATTCTTTACGCGCTAAATAGAAATTAGCGTGTTTTTTTATTTTTGATAAAAAGAAATGTAGTTACTAATAAATTAAGTAAAAGCCGAGGATTCTTTAGAGAAGAATCCTCGGCTTTTGAAATTTATTAAAAAAACCTTTTTCTCCAGAAAATAAATGCAGTTGTACTGGATAAAAAGATAGAAATAGTCATTGCAATCCAAAATGCATGTTTATAATGCTGAAACGGAATCGGAACGTTCATGCCGTAAAAACTTGCCACCATAGTTGGTAAAGATAAGATAATCGTAAAGGATGTCAAAAATTTCATTACCATATTTAAATTATTTGAAATAACTGAAGCGAAAGCATCCATCATCCCACTTAAAATTGATGAATGCGTTTCAGCCATCTCAATAGCTTGTTGATTTTCAACAATTACATCCTCTAACAATTCCTTGTCATCTTCAAACATTTTTAAGTAATTGCTTTTTAACATTTTCTGCATGACTATGTTATTTGATTTTAAAGAAGTAGTAATATAAACCAAACTTTTTTCCAAATTTAATAACGTAAATAGTTCTTTATTTTTCATTGACTGATGTAATTCTTTTTCAATTTCATCTGTCTTTTTGTTGATAAGTTTTAAATTTTTAAGAAACGAAGTTGCTATTAAATAAAGGATTTGTAAAGCAAATCTTGTTTTTTTATAAGTGAAAAATTGTTTTACTTTATTCTGTACAAACATTTCAAAAATAGGACTCTCTTTTAAACAAACTGTTATAAAACAACCATTAGCGATAATCATTCCTAAAGGAATCGTGTCATATATAGCTAAACCACTATCGTCCTTTGACATTAAAGGCACATTGACGATTATCAATATATTATCATCGTCTTTTTCAATCCTTGATCGTTCCTCTTCGTCCAATGGATCTCTTAAAAAGTCTAATGGAATTTGTACTTTATTTGCAACATCGTTAATCTCTTCTTCTGTTGGTGATACTAGATTAATCCAGCAGCCTTTAGTAATTTCTGTTGTTTCTTCTAATTTGCAATTTTCGTTTGTAAAATATATATTCAACATTAATGAAACCTCCTCATTTATACTGAGAAAGTCGATATAGTTCCAGTCGTAGTAAAGAGTTGATGTTTCTGAAAGTAATCAACCTTTTTTAGGAGTGGTACAATTATGACTTCCTCTTTACACGCCCTGGGATCAGGATCGTTACAACTTAGACTACCCAAAAAAATCAACTCCTTTTCATTTCTTCAACATAAATAAGCACATTTAATATCATATACTCACTGTATTTACTTGTAAACTTATATATGTTTACTAAATAATTAAATTTACATTAAAAAAGTTATTATTTCAGAAATTTCATCTAAATATAAATCTTTTTTTCTCTAAAAGTTAATTTATTTGAGTGGATTAATTGCTACTGGTTAAGATTCTGCTTGTAAGGATTTAGTTGAGTGCTATTACTCAGAGTATGATGTTATTTTTTCAATATGACCTGTGAATATATCGCAACATGCAATATTCACTCATATGCAGAAATTTTGTATCGTGATGACTTTTGAAAACACAGTAAAATTAGTTTATACACTTTATTTGAGCGAAGCGAACAAGGAGGATCGTCGGTTCGCCCGCGGAAATCGCCCGTCTGTAGCGAAACTAATGTCAACAGTACTATTAAACAAAGACATAGATTAAAATCCTTCAACCATTCTGGTGAAGGATTTTAATTTTTTTGAAAAAACATAAAAATACAATTGATTTAATAAATATACATATGTATAATGGTCTTTATCACAAAGAAATGTAAGGAGCGATTTGGATGAAATTATTAGAACTTGTTCAGCTTAATTTGGTAACAACTTTAAAAGATAAGGATTTACTTGCACTTGCTGATTACACAAGTGAGGAAGTTCAAGGATTACTTGATCTTGCTATGAAATTAAAAGTAATTACAAAGGATGGTAGCTGTCCTCCATTATTAGAAGGGAAAACATTAGGAATGATTTTCGAAAAACATTCAACTCGTACACGTATTTCGTTTGAAGTTGGGATGAATCAATTAGGTGGTAAAGGTATGTATATGAATGCACGCGACCTACAAATTGGCCGTGGTGAATCCATTTACGATACTGGTCATGTATTGTCAGGCTACTTAGATGGAATTATGATTCGTGCAAATTCTCATGAAATGGTAAAAGAACTTGCAGAGAACGCTTCAATCCCTGTCATTAATGGCTTAACAGATCTTGCACATCCATGCCAAGCTTTAGCAGATTTAGAAACAATCGCAGAAGAAAAAGGGGAACTAAAAGGATTAAAACTTGCCTATATCGGAGATGGCAATAATGTTGCCCACTCACTTGTGGTTGCTTGTGCTCATGTGGGTATCGATGTTGTTGTTGCAACACCACAAAATTATGAACCAAGTGCTGATATCATGAAAAAGGCAGCAGAAATTGCATTAAATAATGGAAGTACAGTTGCTCACACATATGATCCTGTAGAAGCGGCAAAAGATGCAGATGTTATTTATGCAGATGTGTGGACATCAATGGGGCAAGAAGAAGAAACAGCAAAACGTCTACAAGATTTCCAAGGATATCAGATTAATGATGCACTTGTAGCACATGCAAAACCAAATTATATGTTCCTTCACTGTTTACCTGCTCATCGTGAAGAAGAAGTGGCTACATCTGTCATTGATGGTCCAAACTCCTTTATTTTCGAACAAGCAGAAAACCGCCTGCATGCACAAAAAGCAGTACTTGCTTCTATTTTAGGCGAATAATAATTAAAAGCCGTGGTTTCAATCATAGAGATTGGGACTACGGCTTTTTTGTATGTGTTTTTTAATAATTACTAGTAAAATTTAATAAAAATAAATATCAGAAAATACTAATAATTACGAAATTTCTATTTACATATTTGTGTAAATGTAATTTAATAGAATAGTATTTACTTTAAAACATACTTTAGGAGGGTCATATGAATAAGATAACAAAAAAAATATTAGTAATTGCTTCAGCATTGATGCTAATTGTACTAGCAGGGTGTGGAGCAAAATCGAGTAGTAATGGAAATACAAGTGGCGAAAAGTCTAATGGGAAAATTAATGCGAAATTTGGTGTGATTGCTTACATGACAGGGGCAGGAGCAGCATACGGGGAAGCTATTACAAATGGATTTAAATTAGCTCAAAAAGAGATCAATAAACAAGGTGATGTAAACATTGAACTTGTGACTGAAGATTCAGCTGGTAAACAAGAACAAGCTTTATCTTCTGCTCAAAAATTAATGAGTGATAATGATATCGTTGCTCTTTTAGGACCGACTTTAAGTACGGAATTTAAAGTAGTAGCCCCTGAAGCTGATTTAAATGGAATTTCAATTATGGGGACATCTACAACAGCGGAAGGCATTCCACAAATTGGGGATTATGTATTCAGAAACTCTATTCCAGAAGCATTAGCAATCCCTGCAGCTATGGAAAAAGTAGTATCTAAAATTGGTGCAAAAAAAGTTGCAATCATTTATGGAAATGATGATGTGTTTACAAAATCAGGTTATGATACCATGAAAAAAGAGGCAGAAAAAATGGGATTAGATATTGTCACTACAGAAACATTCCAAAAAGGTCAAAGTGACTACAATGCACAGTTAACGAAAATTAAAAGTAAAAAACCTGATTTTATTTTAGCTTCAGCTTTATATAATGAAGGTGCGGTTATTATGGACCAAGCTCGAAAAATGGGTATTGATGTTCCATTCGTGGGAGGGAACGGGTTCAACTCACCAGAAGTTATTAAAATCGCAGGAGACGCTGCAAATGGTTTAGTCGTTGCAACACCATGGTTTGGTGATTCAAAAGAACAAAAAGTTGTTGATTTTAACAACAAATACAAAGAAGCTTACGGTAAGTTACCAGACCAATTCGCTGCACAAGCTTATGATGCTTTATATATTTATGCTGATGCATTGAAAAAAGCAGGAGAAGCAGACCGTGAAGCATTCCAAAAAGCTTTAGCAGAGACAAAAGATTTTGAAGGAATTTTAGGGAAGTTCTCGTTTGATAAAGAAGGTGACGTAGTAATGGAACCTAAAGTTGTAGAAATAAAAGACGGAAAATTCACGGAATTTAAATAATTTAAAAAACAAGAGGTTGTCCGATGATTGTTTAATTACTTTCTGGACAGCCCCTTGCTGTATTGAAATGATCAAAAAGTTAATCATCATTTTTACTTTTTTCATTCATATTCGGTCACACAAAACTGATTTAAAGGGTGATTTATTTTGCTACTAGAGCAATTAGTTAATGGTATTACGTTAGGAAGTATTTACGCAATTGTAGCACTCGGTTTTACTCTTGTATTTGGCGTATTGGGCATTATTAATATGGCACATGGTGAAATCTTTATGGTAGGTGCTTATGTAGGTGTAATGACTACAGGTGTGTTAGGGTGGCCATTATGGCTAGGATTTATAGCTTCAATTATAGTTACAGCGATATTGGGTTATTTATTAGAACGTCTAACATTGCGTCCATTACGAGGTAAAAAAGGCGTTTCACATTTAGCTCCATTAATTAGTACTATCGGTGTATCTATATTTCTAGAAAATATGTCGCATCATTTATTTGGAGCAGGTAATCAACCATTCCGAACTCCTTTTGCACAACTCAGTATTCATCTAGGTTCGATTACAATCTATGTAGTGCAAATTGTAATATTTGTTATTTCGATTATCTTAATGATGGGACTTTCATTCTGGCTTTCAAAAACAAAAGCAGGAAAAGCGTTGCGTGCAACAGCTGAAAACTTAGAAACAGCAAGTATACTAGGTGTTAATACAAAGCGGACTATTACTATGACTGTTATTATCGCTTCAGCAATGGGGGGAATTGCTGGGATTTTAGTAGGAATGGCGTTTAACTCTGTAAGTCCTCAAATGGGATTGACAATAGGATTGAAAGGGTTAGCAATCATTATTTTAGGTGGTATGGGAAATGTAAAGGGAGCCATGGCAGGCGGTTTAATTCTTGGATTGTCGGAAACAGTCCTTGTTGCATATGGAGATTCAGGTTATCGAGACGCAATAGCCTTTATTATGATTATTTTCATTCTTCTATTAAAACCACAAGGCCTCTTTGGTTCAAAGACATCTGCAGAAGGAAGGTAATCATATGTTAGCGGAACTTTTAAATCC
>DATMJF010000526.1:0-4287 GCA_035554455.1 Rummeliibacillus sp. | reverse complement strand
GGTATTGCGACTGGTAACGGTAAAACTTCTGGTAGAGGTCACAAAGGTCAAAATTCACGTTCAGGCGGCGGCGTTCGCCCTGGATTTGAAGGTGGTCAAAACCCGCTTTTCCGTCGTTTACCAAAACGTGGATTCACTAACATTAACCGCAAAGAGTACGCTATCGTAAATCTTGATGCGTTAAATCGTTTTGAAGAAGGCACAGAAGTAACACCAGCTTTACTTGTTGAAACTGGCGTTGTGGGTAAAGAAAAAGCAGGTATCAAAGTTCTAGGTAACGGTTCTCTTGATAAAAAGCTTTCTGTAAAAGCTCATAAATTCTCTGCGTCTGCAAAAGCAGCAATTGAAAATGCCGGCGGAAACATTGAGGTGATTTAATGTTTCGAACAATCTCTAACTTTATGCGCGTGAGAGATATTAGAAATAAAATCATTTTCACCCTTTTGATGTTGGTGGTTTTCCGTTTAGGATCATTCATTCCAGTACCAAATGTAGATGCTGAAGTATTACAACAGACTGATCAATATAGCTTGGTTGGTTTCTTGAATACTTTTGGCGGTGGAGCTCTTAAGAACTTCTCTATTTTTGCGATGGGGATTATGCCTTACATTACGGCATCAATTATTGTTCAACTGTTACAAATGGATGTTGTGAAAAAGTTCACTGAGTGGTCAAAACAAGGTGAAGTTGGTCGACGTAAAATTGCCCAATTTACACGCTACTTTGCAATTATCCTTGCATTTATTCAATCAATCGCTATGTCTTACGGTTTTAACCGTATGTACAGCGGTTCATTGATTAAAGAAGAAGGAGTATTGACTTACTTAACAATTGCAATCGTGTTAACTGCTGGTACAGCATTTTTATTATGGCTAGGCGAACAGATTACTGAAAAAGGTGTTGGAAATGGTATTTCCATAATTATCTTCGCTGGGATCGTTGCTGCATTACCAAACACAGTGAACCAAATTTATGCTCAACAGTTTGAAAATGCTGGTGACCAATTATTCATCAACATTATTATGCTTGTCGTGATTGCTTTAGCGGCTATTGCAATTGTAGTTGGTGTTATTTACGTTCAACAAGCGAATCGTAAAATTCCAATTCAATATTCAAAAGGCTCTGGAGCTCAACGTGGAGCACAACAATCTCATCTCCCATTGAAAGTTAACTCTGCCGGGGTTATTCCAGTAATCTTTGCTGTTGCATTTCTTGTAACACCAAGAACGATTGCTACTTTCTTTGAAGATAATAAAGTTACAAGATTTATTGAAAAAACGTTTGATTATGGTCAACCAATTGGGATGATTTTATACGTAGCGTTAATTATAGCGTTTGCGTATTTCTATGCGTTTGTTCAAGTAAATCCAGAAAAAGTTGCAGATAATCTGAAAAAGCAAGGTGCATATATTCCGGGGATTCGTCCTGGTAAAAACACTCAAGATTATTTAACAACTGTTTTATATCGCTTAACATTTGTAGGGTCAATTTTCTTGTCAGTAGTGGCAGTTCTTCCAATATTGTTTATCAATATTGCTAATCTCCCATCATCTGCACAAATTGGCGGTACTAGTTTGCTAATCGTAGTTAGCGTTGCGCTAGAAACGATGAAACAATTAGAATCACAACTTGTAAAACGACACTATAAAGGTTTCATGAAGTAAAAGTTGGTTTTTTGGAACGTTATTCGTTCCTAAAAACCTTCATACTAATATTGGGGGCACTCCGTATGAATATCGTTTTAATGGGTTTGCCTGGTGCTGGTAAAGGTACTCAAGCAGACAAAATTGTTGAGAAGTACGATATCCCTCATATTTCTACAGGCGATATGTTCCGTGCAGCTATTAAAAACGGTACGGAATTAGGGCTTAAAGCAAAATCGTTTATGGATAAAGGCGCTTTGGTACCTGATGAAGTAACGATTGGCATCGTTCGTGAACGTTTAAGCCAACCTGATTGTGATCAAGGATTCCTATTAGATGGCTTCCCACGTACTACTACTCAAGCTGAAGAATTGGATGGTATTCTATCTGGTCTTGGCAAAAAAGTAGAACACGTTGTGAATATCGAAGTAGAACAAGAAGAATTGATTAAACGTTTAACAGGTCGTCGTATCTGTAAAGTATGTGGCTCTTCTTATCATTTAGTTTTCAATCCTCCAAAAGAGGAAGGGAAATGTGATAAAGATGGAGGAGAACTTTATCAAAGAGCAGACGATAATCCGGAAACGGTCACTAACCGTCTGGAAGTGAATATCAAGCAATCTCAACCATTACTTGACTTTTACAATAAGAAAAATGTTTTAACTAACATTAATGGTCAGCAAGATATCAATGATGTGTTTGCTGATGTTGATGCTCTATTAAAAGGCAACCGCAACTAATACCCGATCAAGGGCGCAGATATCTGCAACCGCGGGAGTATGTGGTAGCTATAGCGGAAAGTTATTTTCGAGAGCTGCAAAAGCATATTGTACCCGGTCTATACACTGATGAATAATTTGTATCTTTTGTAGGATACCATTTATCCTTGATGCAATCTCTATTCTGAAAGGGTATAATGGGTTTCGTGGAAAAGTATCTGTGTAAACGGGTATGCAGGATCTCATCTAGGACAGCCGGGGAGCGTGTGAGATATAGGTATTACCTGGCACATAAATCTTGGTTCGAGAAGCGAAGCCTGATGAGCGTCTTTCGAACATCTCTCATACAATCCAAACATATGTTGAGGCATGTAACTTACTCTTGCAGCAAATTCCGAAAGAATTTGACGAAAAGAACCTGAATTGCATATAGAAGGGAGACAGGGTCGATGGCGAAAGACGATGTAATTGAAATCGAAGGCACAGTTGTTGAAACTTTGCCAAACGCGATGTTTAAGGTAGAATTAGAAAATGGTCATACAGTTCTTGCTCATGTATCGGGCAAAATCCGTATGCACTTTATTCGCATCTTACCTGGAGATAAAGTAACAATTGAGTTATCTCCATATGACTTAACTCGCGGTCGTATCACATACCGTTTTAAATAATCTTTTGCACTCCGGACCACTAAGGAGGTTAGGTTAGATGAAAGTGAGACCATCTGTGAAACCGATCTGCGAAAAATGTAAAGTTATTCGCCGACGCGGTAAAGTAATGGTAATCTGTGAAAATCCTAAACACAAACAAAAACAAGGATAATTCCCAAGGAGGTGCACATCGTACATGGCACGTATTGCTGGTGTTGACATTCCACGCGAAAAACGCGTGGTAATTTCATTAACATACATTTTCGGTATCGGTAACACTACAGCTAAGAAAGTTCTTGCTGACGCTGGTGTTTCAGAAGATACTCGAGTTCGTGACTTAACTGAAGACGAACTAAACAAAATCCGTGAACAATTAGATAAATACAAAGTTGAAGGTGACTTACGTCGTGAAACTTCACTTAATATCAAACGTCTAATGGAAATCGGTTCATTCCGCGGTATTCGTCACCGTCGTGGCTTACCAGTTCGTGGACAAAATTCTAAAAACAATGCGCGTACGCGTAAAGGTCCTCGTAAAACTGTAGCTAACAAGAAAAAATAATAGGTAAAGGAGGTTTCTTCTTAACATGGCACGTAAACAACAAACTCGTAAACGTCGTGTGAAAAAAAATATCGAATCTGGTATTGCACACATCCGTTCTACATTTAATAACACAATTGTAACCATCACTGACATGCAAGGTAATGCTGTTTCATGGTCTTCAGCTGGTGCGCTAGGTTTCAGAGGTTCACGTAAATCTACACCATTCGCTGCACAAATGGCTGCTGAAACTGCTGCTAAAACATCTCTAGAACATGGTTTAAAAACTTTAGAAGTAACTGTTAAAGGTCCTGGTGCAGGTCGTGAAGCTGCTATCCGTGCACTTCAAGCTGCAGGTTTAGAAGTTACAGCTATCAAAGATGTAACTCCAGTTCCTCATAATGGTTGCCGCCCACCAAAACGTCGTCGTGTGTAATAGTTGCAACTCTTTTATGTATTGAGTACACTTTTTATACACAAACAGAATATATAAACTTTATGATTGTTTGACATTCGATTTTATGTTGGAAATAATACCATATATTCGATGTTTTGAAGGAGGGTAAATTGAATGATCGAAATTGAAAAACCAAAGATTGAAACCGTTGAGATCAGTGATGATTTAAAATACGGCAAGTTTGTTGTAGAACCACTTGAACGTGGGTATGGCACTACTTTGGGTAATTCACTACGTCGTATCCTTCTGTCTTCTTTACCAGGAGCTGCTGTAACCTCAA
>DATMJF010000525.1:0-4197 GCA_035554455.1 Rummeliibacillus sp. | reverse complement strand
AGGTAGATTTTTAGCTAAAATTTGTGACCCATACTTAGATTTCTTTAGACGTTTTATTCCGCCAATCGGTATGATTGATATTTCACCAATTGCAGCATTATTTGTGTTAAATTTAGTGCAAATGGGTGTAAGAAATGTTTTATATTATATTATTTAAAAATTCTAATCCCCACATACTATGGTGGGGATTTTTTATTAAAAACAAAATGTGCGTTGAGCTAGGTAGAAAAGCTACCACATGAATCTCGATAGGAGGGTGATAAATGGTGGAGGAAATTTTTCAACATTTTAGACCAGAAGAAAAAACATTTATTGAACAAGCTATGGGTTGGAAAAACGAAGTTGAGAATCGTTATGTACCCAAATTGACAGATTTCTTAGATCCCCGTCAGCAATTAATCTTAACATCGATTATTGGAAAAAATGGTAGTGTTTTAGTAGATGCAAGCGGACGATTCGACGAGTCTGAACGTAAGCGATTGCTTATTTATCCAGACTATTTCCAACCATCTGATGACGTTTTTAATATTGCAATCTGCGAACTTCAATTCCCTTCTAAGTTTATCCAGTTGAAGCACCCAGATGTACTAGGCGCTTTACTTTCAATTGGCTTAGATCGTTCAAAATTTGGGGATATCAGGGTAGATGAGTCATCTGTTCAGTTTGCTGTAGCTACAGAAATACTCGATTATATACGAGTGAATCTTGTTAGCATTGGTAAAGCGAAAGTACATGTAAAAGAATTGCAATCAGGGACCTCATTATTGCCCGTTGAATCGCATTGGATTGATCAGATGCTCACAACTAGTTCAATGAGATTAGATACCGTATTAGCGTCAGTTTATCCAATGTCCAGACAAAAGGCTGCTATGCTTATTAACGCTGGTAAAGTAAAAGTGAATTTTGTAGTTCGTGAACAAGTGGCTTTTGAATTACATGAATCGGATTTGTTATCCATTCGAGGATATGGTCGTTTAGTCATAAAATCGATTGAAGGAAGAACAAAAAAAGAGAAAATTCGCATTAAAATTGGTCGAATAGAACGGAAATCATAATTTTTAATGAAAATTTTGTAATTCTAGATGAACTTACTAATAGACAAAGGTATAATAATGAATAAATGCTGTTAAGGAGAGGTGCAAAAATATGCCATTATCGCCACTTGACATACATAACAAAGAATTTAGTCGTGGTTTTAGAGGTTACAACGAAGATGAAGTAAATGAATTTCTAGAACAAGTTATCAAAGACTATGAACTAGTAATAAAAGAAAAAAAGGAATTAGAAGACAAACTTCTTTCAAGCAAAGAGCAAATTGGTCACTACAATTCGATCGAAGAAACATTACAAAAATCGATTGTTATTGCTCAAGAAGCAGCAGAAGAAGTTCGTCGTAACTCCCAAAAAGAAGCAAAATTGATTGTCAAAGAAGCAGAAAAAAATGCAGATCGTATTGTCAATGAAGCCCTTTCTAAAGCACGCCGCATAGCTTTGGAAATTGAAGAATTGAAAAAACAATCGAAAGTATTCCGAAATCGCTTCAAAATGATTGTAGAAGCTCAACTAGATTTAATCGAATCGGATGACTGGGATCATTTAATGGAATATGAAGTCGATACAACAGAATTAGAACGTTTAGATTTACCACAAGATTAATTCAGATACTTGACTGTATGGCTTCGTTTTTCTATAATGTCATCATATATCTATAAAAAAAGTAATGACGGAGACAGTATTTTATAAGTGCTGCCTAGCGATTTGAGGATAGTGGAAGCTCAAACGAAACACTTAGAAAAGAAAATCACTCCTGAACTAGATTGCTGAATCAAGTAAGCAATCTCGTATACACCACGTTACGGTGTCTTAAGAGGCGTCATTTATAATGACGCAACTAGGGTGGTACCGCGAGATAACTCCTCCTCGTCCCTTTTTGGGATGAGGAGTTTTTTATTTTTTAAAGCTAAGGACGCACTTGTAGCGACTTCAGCTGAATATCGAAAAACTTTAGGTTCTATAGATTTTGTTTAGGGTGTTCACACAATTTAGTGAAATGTAGTAGAAGAGTGGAGGTGAATGCCCCGACACTCCTGCCGAAAAACTGGCAGCCGAGACCCCGCAGTGAAAATTTTTTTGCGACGAGTAACCGCAGGAGCAGGCGGAAATGGAGGGGCAGGCACCGGAACGCGTTCATTAGACAATTCGAAGCCGTATCCCAACATTTGATATAGAACTAAATTTTAAAGGAGGAATTTATTCAATATGGAATACAAAAATACCCTATTGATGCCAAAAACAGATTTCCCTATGCGTGGAAATCTGCCAAACAACGAACCGAAAACTCAAGAAAAATGGGAAGAAATGGACATCAATGCAAAAGTACTTGAACGCACAAAAGACCGTCCAGCTTTCATCCTTCATGATGGCCCTCCATATGCAAATGGTGATCTTCACATGGGGCATGCATTAAATAAAGTATTAAAAGACATGATTAACCGCCATCGTTCAATGACTGGCTACTATGTTCCTTATGTTCCTGGTTGGGATACACATGGTCTTCCAATCGAGCAAGCTTTGACAAACAAAGGTCATGATCGTAAAAAAATGTCTATCGCTGAATTCCGTGAATTATGTAAAGACTATGCTTATGAACAGGTAAGTCGTCAACGCGAACAATTTATGCGTATCGGCGTCCGTGGTGACTGGAAAAACCCATACATCACATTAAAACCTGAATTCGAAGCTCGTCAAATCGGTGTATTCGGTGCAATGGCTAAAAAAGGCTATATCTATAAAGGGTTGAAACCAGTTTACTGGTCTCCATCAAGTGAATCAGCACTTGCTGAAGCAGAAATTGAATATCAAGATATCAAATCACCTTCAATTTACGTAGCATTTGACGTAAAAGATGGTAAAGATGTCGTTAATAATGATGAAAAATTCATCATCTGGACGACTACACCTTGGACTATGCCAGCAAACCTTGGTATTTCTGTAAACCCTGAATTCACTTATGCAGTTGTGAAAGCAAATGGTGCAAAATACATTATCGCAAAAGGTTTACTAGAAAAAGTTGCAGAAAAAATTGGTTGGGAAAATCCTGAAATCGACCGTGAAATCGCTGGTGCTGAACTTGAAAATGTTACAGCACAACATCCATTATTCGATCGTGAATCGTTAGTTATGCTAGGAGACCACGTAACACTTGAAGCTGGTACTGGTTGTGTTCATACAGCTCCTGGTCACGGGGAAGATGACTATCAAATTGGTAAACGCTATGGCTTAGAAATTCTTTCAGTAGTAGATCATAAAGGTTGCTTAACAGAAGCTGCTGGCGAATTTGCTGGTATGTTCTATGACAAATCAAACAAACCAATCTGTGAAAAACTTGAAGAAGTTGGCGCATTATTAAACCTTTCATTCTTTACGCATTCGTACCCACATGACTGGCGTACAAAAAAACCTGTCATTTTCCGTGCAACACCACAATGGTTTGCATCTATTGATAAATTCCGTCCAGAATTACTACAAGCAATTCGCGATACAAACTTCACACCAGTATGGGGTGAAACTCGTCTTTACAATATGATTCGTGATCGTGGCGACTGGTGTATTTCTCGTCAACGAGCATGGGGTGTTCCGATTCCAGTATTCTTCGCTGAGAACGGTGAAGAAATTATTACGGAAGAAACAATTGCACACGTACAAGCACTATTCCGTGAACATGGTTCTAATATTTGGTTCCAAAAAACAGCAAAAGAATTACTTCCTGAAGGATTTACACACCCAGGTTCTCCAAATGGTGAATTTACAAAAGAAAATGACATTATGGACGTTTGGTTTGATTCAGGTTCATCACACCAAGGTGTATTAGAAGAACGCCCAGAACTACGTTACCCAGCAGATTTATACTTAGAAGGTTCTGACCAGTATCGTGGATGGTTCAACTCATCATTAATCACTTCTGTTGCGATGAATGGCCACGCTCCATACAAAGGCTTACTATCTCACGGCTTTGTGTTAGATGGAGAAGGACATAAAATGAGTAAGTCACTAGGTAATATCATCGCACCAAGTAAAGTTATGAACCAATACGGTGCAGATATCCTTCGCTTATGGGTAGCATCCGTTGACTATACAGCTGACGTTCGTATTTCTATGGATATGTTAAAACAAGTTTCTGAAGTATACCGTAAAATC
>DATMJF010000524.1:0-3766 GCA_035554455.1 Rummeliibacillus sp. | reverse complement strand
CAGACAATGGAGATTTTAAAAAAGGATGAAGGTGTAACGCCAGGGCAAGTCATTGACGGACAAGTTCCTGAAAATCAAGGAGAAATCTTAAAAGATACTACGCCCCCTACTATTACACATGTTCCTATTACTAAAGCAAGTGCAGAAGAAGGATTGAAGCTTCAAGCGAAAGTGACAGATGACGTATATGTAAAAAATGTCGTATTGTCGTATCGCTTAGATGGACAAAGTGAATGGTCGGAAGTGCCAATGACCATATCTGCAGACAATAACTATAACGCACAACTAACTGCCCCGCAGTTGGTAGGAAAAGAATTAACATACAAAATTACGGCTTATGATGGAACGAATGCTGTCTCATCAGATGAATACAAAGTTGAGATTTCACATGAACCTTATAATCCACAAGATGTTCCTTATTTATTGGTGACAGAGATTGTGCCGGATTCCACGAACGTCGGAAATTCTGACGGCTACGAGTATATTGAAGTGTACAATAACTCTGACAAAACATTGAATTTAAAAGACTATAAAATTCACTATCGCTATCCAGCTGAGGGACCGGAAGCAGATCTCATATGGGCTCCTGAAAAAGAAGATTTGGCATTAGCCTCTGGAGAGACAATGGTCTTTTGGATCATTAATGCAGAAAACGGAGCAAAAACAGTAGCTGACTTCAATCAAAACTATGGTGTTAATTTAGTTGAGAATAAAAACATCGTCAAAATATATAACAGTGGTATGGCAAATGGCAGCAACCGCGGCATTGCGATTTCAACCAATACAGGACAAGATATTTCAGTGGCCTATTATAATATGAACGGAACAAATGAAGACGCGGCAAAAGACAAGGGCATACAATACAAGTTCCCAATAATCCCTGGTGACAATGTCATGAAAAAATATAGTAGCAAAACGGAGAACGGAACACCCGGTACTGTTTCTCCTTATCAAATGCCAGAAGAAAGAGTGAAGCTCACAGAAGACAACGTGGCACCTGTGATTTCAGATCAATCGATTACTGACGCTGTATTAGATCAAACCGACGTTAAATTGAAGTTTGACATTAAAGACAGCCAAACGGTCAAAACAGCCCGACTTTACTACAAGAACAATCAAGAATCTACCTATCATTCTGTTGATCTAAAAAAAGATCATGCAGATGGCTTATTCAGATATACAATCTATTCTGCTAATTTGATTGGTAAAGAGTCGCTAGAATACTATTTAGAAGCTTCTGATGGTACGAATACAGCCACAACCGATAAAAAGAAGATTGGTATTATTCAAGATAAACGACCTGAAGGACTTACACTAAATGTTGAAGACAATTCGTTACTATCAAAAAATGTATTATTAAAAGCCTTCCATTCTAAGGATAATAATGATACGAAACTAGTTTTGGATGGTCAGGATATTACCAGTAATGCAACATTTACAATGGCTGATCCAGCCTATTTTGCAGTAGATGTTGTAAAGACAAATTTATTTTTCAAAAATGCCATTACAATCGGTGATGAATCCTTACGCATTTTTGATGATACGATCAATGACTACACAACTCTAACAGTTCCAATTGACCCGAAATACTTTGAAAAAGGAAAAGAAACGAAAATTTCCATTCGTTCCGGTACGAAAGTGTCACCATTTGATCCAAATTCAGAGGAAAACCGTGACGATTTTTATGTCAAAAATATTCGACTCATTTTAAGAGATGGGACGGTAATTTATGATCCAAAATATAATAACCCGACCAAGGAAATTTCTGTTGGAGATAGTAGTGGGATGTCTCCAGTATTGGACGCGAACTTCATGGTACCAGATGAAAAATATGCAGCCAAATCTTATGCATGGGATACAACAACTGCAAAAGATGGTGAGCATACATTCATTGCACAAAATGGCAACGAATCAACGCAGGCTAAAGTATTGGTTGATAATACTGCTCCTAAAATAACATCATCTGTAGAAGAGGGAAAAGAATATAAAGGTGATTTTACACTGCAAGCTGAAGCACAGGATGAACATGCAGGTGTGCAAGAAGTCACAGCTACATTAGATGGCAAAGACATTACATTACCGATGAAAACATCTTCAGCGGACTTAGCACCTGGTGAGCATACATTTACCATAACAGCAAAAGATCAAGTAGGAAATACAGCAACGAAATCAACGACATTTAAAGTAGTAGAAGAGCAACCTTATGCACCAGTATTAATCACACCGAAGGATCATGCAAAAGATGTATCATTATCACCAAAGCTTCAAGTAAAAGTATCAGACCCAACAAATGATCAGTTAGATGTTTCATTTAATCGGGGATACCAATATAAAGCTGACCAAACATCACATATGACAGTCTTTGCGAACAATGCAGACCGCGAGCCGCCAACAACCATCTCATCAGCAGGAGAAAAACTTGTCAAAGAGGTAGACAAACTAACAAAGGTGGATGGACAATATATTACCACAACTGGCTTAGAAAAATATCCATACCACCGTTTTGAAATCAAGCTCGACAAAGCAGTCGACAACAATGACGACATCGATGTGAATTGGGAAGGTAAATCAATAATCGGTCGAAAAGTTTCGATGTATGTATGGAATTACGACTCAAGTAAATGGGAAGTAAAAGAATGGAAAATCGCAGAAAATAGTGAGAATTTCAAACTTCATGCTTCTATTAAAGGAAAATCATATATAAAAGATAACAAGATTCAAGTGATGGTACAAGATGAAATCGCAGCAACCAATCAATTTGATTATTCATTAATTTGGATGTCAGATACACAATATTATTCTAAAAGCTACCCTCATATTTATAATAAAATGACGGATTGGATCGCTTCTCAAAAAGAAGCAATGAATATAAAGTATGTCTTCCATACAGGAGACTTAGTTGATAATGAGGATCAAGAGTATCAATGGCAAAATGCGGACAACTCGATGAAAACACTTGATCAAGCAAATGTACCTTATGGTGTCTTAGCAGGGAATCATGATGTCAATCATAAAGGAGAAGATTATACAAAATATGGTGAATACTTTGGCGAAAGCCGCTTTAAAGGAAAAAATTACTACGGGGCCTCTTACAAAAATAACCGTGGTCACTATGATCTAATTAGTGAAAAAGGAAATGACTTCATCATGCTATATATGGGATGGGGCGTCAATGAGGAAGACATGGCATGGATGAACAAAATACTGGCACAATATCCAGAGCGAAAAGCGATTCTTAACTTCCATGAATATTTGCTCGTATCTGGAAATCGAAGCCCAATCGGTGATGAAATCTATAAAAAGGTAGTCGTACCAAATAAGAATGTCATTGCCGTGTTATCAGGGCACTATCATGATGCTGAAACGCTGATTGACGAAATCGATGACAATAATGACGGTACTCCAGATCGCAAAGTATATCAAATGCTAGCTGATTACCAAGAGGGACCTGAAGGAGGACAAGGCTTTATGCGTCTACTTCAAGTGAACCCAGTTGAAAACAAAATCTATATGAAAACGTACTCTCCGTACTTAGATAAGTTCAACTATTATGATACAAATCAGTATCCAAGCAAAGACGAATTTGTGATTGAAACTGATTTAACACCAAAAGAAAAAGTGGTCGCAACAGATGCCATTGAGGTAAATGTCTACACAAATGACGAAATTGGTAAGGTGAAAAATATCAAAAATGACAAAACCGCTACAGTGAATTGGAAAAAATTAAATAAAGGTACAAACTACAGTTGGTATGTCAACGTTACGG
>DATMJF010000523.1:0-6006 GCA_035554455.1 Rummeliibacillus sp. | reverse complement strand
GTAGAGCATTAGATTGAAGCTCTAAGTGTCGGCGGTTCGATTCCGTCCCGACCCACCATGATATGCCGGTGTAGCTCAGTTGGTAGAGCAACTGACTTGTAATCAGTAGGTCGAGGGTTCGACTCCTTTCGCCGGCACCATGTTTTCGGAGGGGTAGCGAAGAGGCTAAACGCGGCGGACTGTAAATCCGCTCCTTCGGGTTCGGCAGTTCGAATCTGCCCCCCTCCACCATTATGGGCCTATAGCTCAGCTGGTTAGAGCGCACGCCTGATAAGCGTGAGGTCGATGGTTCGAGTCCATTTAGGCCCACCATAACATGATTCCGAAGTAGCTCAGTTGGTAGCAGCATCTGACTGTTAATCAGAGGGTCGCAGGTTCGAGTCCTGCCTTCGGAGCCATGGCCCCTTGGTCAAGCGGTTAAGACACCGCCCTTTCACGGCGGTAACACGAGTTCGAATCTCGTAGGGGTCATACTTAAAAAATTCTTAAGAGTCGTTTGATTCTTAAGAATTTTTTCGTTGTAATAATATAATTGTATTACTTAAATGAAAATATCTTATTCAGGTTCTGTGTCAAATGTTTGAGTTCATTTCGATTAGGGCAACTAATAGAAAATTAGTTCTCCAACATTTGACGTAGAACCACTTTTTTACCAATAAATTTTCTAAAAATTTTGTAAAATGTTATGATAAAAATAACCAAGGGGGAATTAGAATGTTTGCAGTTGATGTAGAGAAGCTTAGACCGCTTGTGACAATTGATATTGACCATTTAGAGCGCCAACAATCAATAGCAATTAAGGACATGAAAGAACCCTTTTTATTTTTAAAAAGACAAGGGAAATTAGAGTCATATATTAATATGAATACATTGCAACAAGATGTACAGCAAAATCCACATCTAACAGTAGAAGATCTTTGCCACTATGCCACTTCGCTTGATAGCATTTGTCAGGTGGACGAGCATCTATCTGTAAAAGTATTGTTCCAAATTATTGGGGAGCCATTTGCACTGGTACAAGGTGTGAACGGCGATATCATTGGTTATTTGCGTCGTGAGGAGATGCTTGTTGAACTTTTTAAGCAAGATAATCAGGCAATAGATTTGTTGAAAATTATTTTGACATCCATACCGATGGGAATTTTCGTGGTGGATCGCTCGCATCGTATTGTCAATTATAATGATTCATCACTAAAAATGATGCGATTAGATAAGGAATTTGCGGAAAATTGTGATGCAGGAGCAATTTTTAATCGATCATATTTACATTATGTTTTTAATACAGGAAAGACGATTTTGAATCAGCTTCAAATTGGTGATGAGGCGATCGTACTTGTCGATTATTGTCCAATCATCAATTTTGAGCAAGCTGTAGAAGGAATTGTAATTGTTGTCCAAGATTTGCCGAAAGTAGAGGAAATGGCGACAGAGATTGAAGATATTAAAGGACTTAATAAGGACTTAAATGCTATTTTATCAAGTATTTACGATGAAATATTGGTGGTAAATGGAAGAGGAGAGCTAATACGTACAAGTGAGCGTCTAATCCCTGGTGTGTGGGATACGAATTTGAATGAATGGATTGGTAAAAGTTTGTTATCACTAGAAAAAGAGGGACGTTATTGTCCAACTGCCATAGGACAAGTGCTTAAGGGGAAAACTAAAGTATCTGTCGTTCAGGAGACGAAAAATCAGCGTAAAATTTTATCAGTTGGGAATCCGATTTTTAACGAACAAGGAGAAATTACACGTATTGTAATAGCATCGCGAGATATTACAGAGACAACTCGATTAGAGAGTGAACTGCAAGAGATGAGAAAAATCTCTGCGCAGTATAAAAAAGAGCTGGATCTTTTCAAAAATAAAGAACGCTCAACCGAACAGCTTATTTATCGTAGTCAGAAGATGGAGCGTTTAGTCCAACAAGCGAAGCGGATTGCGGATTTTTCATCAACAGTTATGCTTTATGGCGAATCAGGTGTTGGAAAGGAAGTTATTGCCCAAGTGATTCATCAACTTGGGCATCGTTCGGAGAAACCATTTTTGAAGCTGAATTGTGGAGCAATTCCAGAAAACTTACTGGAAAGTGAACTGTTCGGTTATACGAAGGGCTCATTTACAGGTGCTGATAAGAATGGAAAGATCGGATATTTCCAACAGGCGCACGAAGGCGTGTTGTTTTTAGATGAGATTGGTGAAATGCCACTTCATTTGCAAGTAAAATTATTGCGTGTATTGCAAGAACAAGAAATTGTTCCAATCGGGAGCACAAAGCCCATACCAATTGATGTACAAATTATAGGAGCGACGAATAAAAATCTGCAAGAGATGGTGGCAAAGGGTACTTTCCGCGAGGATTTGTATTATCGTTTAAATGTTATTCCACTACACATTCCACCATTAAGAGAACGGGTAGAAGATATTCCTGTATTGGCATTTCACTTTTTAGGGAAGTTGAATAAGCGTTATGGAAAGAACTACACGCTTACACCAGATGCGATTAATATTTTGGAATTTTATGCATGGCCAGGTAATGTGCGTGAATTACAAAATATGATTGAACGATTAGTTGTATCAGCTGATGAACCAGCTATTACTTCTGAGTTTGTTAGCCGTTTTTTATCTCTTGGTTATACAGTGAATCATAAGAAACCCGTTATTACCCGTGTAATGCCACTTGAAGAGGCACTTAATGATGTAGAGGAACAACTGATTATGCTCGCCATGAAGCAATATAAGACAACGACGCGTGCTGCGAAGGCATTAGGGATTAGTCAGTCTTCAGTTAGTCGCAAGTATCAAAAGATTTTGCAAAAAAAATATGAACAATAATTAGAATCCGTTAATGTGAAGGCATTGGCGGATTTTTTATTCAATTGAGCATAAATTTATGCAAAATTGCATAAATGTATTTTCAATTGCATAATAACATTTCTGAAATATCGATAGAGTCGTAGTTTGAGAGTTGGCACGCTTCTTGCTTTATGTAATATGACAACGGTTAAAGGAGGAGCAATATATGGTAGAGGTGAAAGTAGATACACTTGAACTGAATATGTATATCGATGGTCAATGGACAAAGTCATCTAGTAATGACATGCGTTCAATCATAAATCCAGCAACTGGTGAGGAGATTACACGAGCACCTGAAGGAACAGTAGAGGATGCAAAAAAAGCCATTCAAGCAGCGCGTGAAGCATTTGACACAGGTGTTTGGTCAGAAGTACCAGCAATTGAGCGGGCCGCTTTTTTATTAAAGGTAGCAGATAAAATTGACGAACGTGCAGAGGAATTAGCACGATTTGAAACAATGGATAATGGCAAGCCTTTACGTGAAGCACAAGGTGATATAGCAGATGCAGCTGCGTGTTTCCGTTATTATGCAGGCATCGTGACAAAGCCAGATGGCGAAACGTATCATGTGGCAGACCCAATGCAAGCAATGGTTGTTCGTGAGCCAGTAGGGGTTTGTGGTTTAATCGTCCCTTGGAACTTCCCGTTATTAATGAGTGTTTGGAAACTTGCACCTGCTTTAGCTGCGGGTAATACAGTTGTTTTCAAACCATCCGAAGTAACACCAATCACACCAACAAAATTATTCGAGATTTTTGAAGAAGCGGGCTTACCAAAAGGTGTAGCGAATATGGTCATGGGCGCTGGCAATGTTGTAGGTGATGCAATTACAGAAAGTCCGGACGTTGATATGATTTCGTTCACAGGTGGTACGAAAACAGGAAAACATATTATGAAAAAAGCAGCAGATACAATGAAAAAAGTATCGCTTGAACTTGGTGGGAAATCACCAAATATTATATTTGCAGATGCTGACTTTGAAGTAGCTGTAGACTTTGCGTTATTCGGTATTTATTGTGGCTCTGGGCAAGTATGTTCTGCGGGTTCCCGTATTCTTGTAGAAGAAAGTATTTATGATCGTTTTGTAGATCGCTTTGTAGAACGTGCGAAACAGATTAATGTGGGATCTGGTTTAGCAGAAGGTACAGAAATGGGCCCATTAGTAAGCCAACAACATCTTGATAAAGTATTAAGCTATATTGAAATTGGCAAACAGGAAGGCGCGCGTGTTATCTGTGGCGGTAATCGTATCACAGCAAATGGCTTTGATAAGGGATACTTTGTAGAGCCAACAGCCTTTGTAGATGTAAATCAAAATATGCGTATTGTACAGGAAGAAATTTTTGGACCTGTTGCAGTCATTCAAAAATTCAGTACAGAAGAAGAAGCAATTCAATTGGCAAATGGAACGAAATACGGTTTGGCAGGGGCAGTCTTCTCAAATGATGGTGCAAAAGCGTTACGCGTTATCAAAAAATTACGTACAGGTATTACTTGGATTAATTCGTATCATCCAACATATAACGAAGCACCGTGGGGTGGATATAAAGAAAGTGGTATCGGTCGTAGCCTAGGCACATACGGTTTCGATGAATTCCAAGAAATTAAACAAATTAATATCAATCTACAAGTAGAACCAGTGCAATGGTTTGAAAAATAAGGAGCGGATCATATGAGTATCAATATGAATAGTCAATTGACGAAAAAAGAAGCGGAAGTATCAGAGTACCTAGATAAAGTATTAAATATTATTGAAAAACAAGAAGTAACAGCTGAAGAAGCAAAATGGATTACGGAAGAAACAGTTAATGGCTTCCGCGAAAATGTTAACCCAGGCTTCTTAGAATACCGCAAAACCGTTACGAAAGACGGCCAATTTGCAGCTGTTGAATGGTCTGATGGCGATTCTTGCTTTAAAGACTTAAATGGTAATGAATATATCGACTGCCTAGGCGGCTTTGGTATTTATAATGTTGGACATCGCCACCCAAAAGTAATGAAAGCTGTGCAAGACCAGTTACAACGTCAAGCATTACACAGTCAAGATTTACTAGACCCTTTACGAGCGATGTTGGCAAAAGTGCTTGCTGATATTACACCAGGGGACTTAAAATACTCATTCTTCACAAACAGTGGTACTGAAAGTGTAGAAGCAGCGCTGAAATTAGCAAAAATGTACAGTGAACGTACAACTTTCATCGCAACAACAAAAGCATTCCATGGTAAAAGCTTGGGGGCATTATCTGCAACATCAAAAAACATGTTCCGCAAACCATTTTTACCGCTAATACCAGGTTTCCGTCATGTTGCATTTGGTGATATTGACATGATGCGTAAAACATTTGAAGCTTGTGCATTAACAGGTGAAGATGTAGCTGCAGTTCTTCTTGAACCAATCCAAGGTGAAGGCGGTATTATTCTTCCACCAAAAGATTATTTAAAAGAAGTTCGTGCACTTTGTGATGAATATGGTGCATTAATGATCTTAGATGAAGTGCAAACAGGTATGGGCCGTACAGGGAAAATGTTCGCATCAGAGCTTTATGATGTCGTACCCGATATTATTTGCTTAGCAAAAGCATTCGGCGGTGGGGTCATGCCAGCAGGAGCAGTTGTGGCAAAAGAAAAAGTATTCAAAAGTTGGTTCCCAAACCCATTCATGCATACAACAACATTCGGCGGAAATCCATTAGCGTGTGCAGCGGCTCTTGCTACAATTAGTGTTTTAATCGAAGAACAATTGCCACAACGTGCAGCTGAAGTGGGTGATTATTTCTTAAAAGGCTTACGTGAAGTAGCGGAAGCACATAGCGATAAAGTATTAGAAATTCGTGGTCAAGGTTTAATGATTGGTATTGAATTCCATGATGATGAAGTCGGCTATGAAGTATCAAAAGGTATGTTTGATCGTGGCGTACTTGTTGCAGGTACTTTAATTAACTCAAAAACCATCCGTATCGAGCCAGCATTAACGATTAAATATGAAGAAGTAGATACAGTAATTAGCCATTTTAAAGAAGTTTTAGAATCACTATAGTTCAATTATGTTAAATATTTGTATCTACCTTTTATAAAACTATAAAAAAATGAGTACTGAAAAAATCCTGATATTATAAGTAAGGAAGGCATTTCTTAGTAATAATAAGAAATGCC
>DATMJF010000522.1:0-2829 GCA_035554455.1 Rummeliibacillus sp. | reverse complement strand
AAGAGATAATGGATTGGTCAAAATCAAATGTTACCTCTGTATTGCATATCTGTTGGGGGGCACAAGCAGCGCTTTATCATCACTTTGGGATAGGGAAGTTCCCATTACCTGAAAAATGCTCAGGAATTTACCAACATACTGTGAATGATTCGACAATTAAATTGTTAAGAGGTTTTAATGATGTATTTACAGCACCTCATTCACGAAACACTTCCGTTTCACTTGAAGAAGTTGAAGTACATCCGGATTTAACTGTATTATCTGCCTCAGATGAAGCAGGTCTATTTATGGCCATTTCAAACGATGAAAAATTAATAATGGTGACTGGACATCTAGAATATGATGCAGACACATTGAAGGAAGAATACGAACGAGATGTTGCAAAGGGGTTAGATATTGCCGTTCCAGAACATTACTTCCCAAACGATGATCCTACAAAAACACCATTAAATACATGGCGTTCACATACACATCTATTATTTTCAAATTGGTTAAACTACTATGTTTACCAAGAAACACCATATGAATGGGAATAATAAATTCATTCAAAGTTATAGTAGTGCATGCGGATTCATAATTTAAACAGTTGATTGTTTTTAATGGATAAAACTGGATAATAAACACGCGTGTTTTTACATTAATTGTTGATAAAAAACCAAAGAATTCTGTTCATTTCACTACAAAATAATAGTTTACCGCTGAGTAGATTTCAATATCTTTCAGCGGTTTTTTATGACCAATCACATAAGTATCAATGATGATTTGCTATAATAGTTACAATGTATGTAAGAAATGAGGAAATCATTATGTTTAAAACAATTGGGGTTTTAGCGCATGTTGACGCAGGGAAAACTACTTTTTCTGAACAATTGCTCTATCATACAAATAGTATAAAAGAACGTGGACGTGTCGATCACAAAGATGCATTTTTAGATAATCATGCAATTGAACGAGAACGAGGGATTACCGTTTTTGCTGAGCAAGGACGTATCGTTATCGGGGATGATACATATACAATTATCGATACACCAGGGCATGTCGATTTTTCTCCTGAAATGGAAAGAGCGATTCAAATATTGGATTTCGCAATCGTTATTGTCAGTGCAGTGGATGGTGTCGAGGGCCATACAGAAACAGTTTGGCAACTTCTTAGAAAATATAATATTCCTACTTTTATTTTTATCAATAAAACAGATCGTGAGGGTGCAAATGTTTCTGGAGTAATTGAAGAAATGCAGCGGGAATTATCTCCGAACATTATTTCGATTACAAATCAACTAGCGGAACATTCGATTTCAGATCAATTACTTGAATTTATTGCTGAAAGAGATGAAGAACTATTCGAAAAATATATGGAACAAGATATAAATAATCAACAGTTTCTTGAAATATTTCGCCAGTTAATTAAAAAAGGGGAGGCATTCCCATGTGCTGAAGGCTCAGCATTAAAAGATATTGGGGTCATGGAATTTTTCGAGCAGCTTAAGTCTCTAACTCAAACGAATTTTAATAGTGAAGCGCCTTTTACTGCAAAAGTTTTTAAGATTCGGCATGATGATAAAAAACAGAGATTTACATTTATGAAGGCTATGACAGGAAAGTTAAAAGTTCGTGATGAACTACATTTTGGTAAGATTTCTGAAAAAGTGACAGAGATTCGCCTATATAATGGGGAACAATATGAGGTTGTGAAAGAAGTATCAGCTGGAGAAATTTTTGCAGTAACAGGCATCACACAAGCCACAATTGGAGATGTAATCGGAGGAACTGATCCTGATAGTAAGCAAATCTTTGAACTCATACCCACATTACAATCTAAAGTGGTCAATGAAGGAACTGAACATATAAAAGATGTATTAGCTAATTTCAGACTACTGGATGCTGAAGACCCTCCACTGCATGTTTTATGGAGCGAAAAATTCCAAGAAATTCATGTCCATGTTATGGGGGTTATTCAATTAGAAGTGCTCGTCGAGGTTGTAAAGGAACGATTTGGACTTCAAGTTCATTTTGAAAACCCTCAAATTTTATATATGGAAACAATCGATAATTCAGTAACAGGATATGGACATTTTGAGCCTTTGAAGCATTATGCTGAAGTGCATTTGCGTATGGAACCAGCTCAAAAAGGTACTGGAATATTATTTGAAAATACGTGTCATGCAGATGATTTATCAGTAGGGCACCAACGATTAATTGAACAGCACATCTTTGAAAGAGAACATCACGGGCTTTTAACTGGATTTCCGATAACGGATATTAAATTTACTCTCGTCACAGGCCGAGCCCATATTAAGCATACTGAAGGTGGCGATTTCAGGGAAGCAACATATCGTGCCATTCGACAAGGCCTTGAACAAGCTGAAAATAGACTTTTAGAACCTTATTATACATTTAAAATGAAAGCTTCTAGTGAGTTTGTTGGGCGCATGATGACAGATATTCAACAGGCAAGCGGGGAATTTGAAGCACCTAATATAATAGAAGGAAAAGTAATTATCAAAGGTCGAGCACCTGTTTCTACTTTTATGAATTACAGTACCACATTTGCAGCATATACAAATGGAAAAGGTGCACTTTCATTAACATTTAGTGGCTATGATTCTTGCCATAACACAGAAGAAGTAATTGAGAATATTGGCTATAACAAAAATGCAGATCCAGAATACACATCATCAAGCATCTTTTGTGCAAAAGGAAAAGGTTATCCGGTACCGTGGGATGAAGCAGAAGCAGCGATGCATTGCTTAAAAAAATAGAAAAAAGGTGTTGATTGGTGAAAAATGGCCAATTAGCACCTTTTTAGTTATGAAACTATTTTTAGAAGTT
>DATMJF010000521.1:0-2516 GCA_035554455.1 Rummeliibacillus sp. | reverse complement strand
TCTGCATTACGTACGATTTCTAATTTATCTTCTGTTACTTCACCAAGTACGCGGATACCTAGACCAGGACCTGGGAATGGTTGACGCCATACTACTTCTTCAGGAAGACCAAGTTCTAAACCAAGTGCACGTACTTCGTCTTTGAATAATGTGTTAAGTGGTTCGATAAGTTCGAATTTCATGTCTTCCGGAAGACCGCCAACGTTGTGGTGAGATTTGATTGTTTGTGCAGTTGCTGTACCAGATTCGATGATATCAGTGTAAAGAGTACCTTGAGCTAAGAAGTCCATGTCAGTAAGTTTAGCTGATTCTTCGTCGAATACGTAAATGAATTCGTTACCGATGATTTTACGTTTTTGTTCTGGGTCAGATACGCCTTTTAATTTGTTCATGAAGCGTTCACGAGCATCGATTTTGATAAGTTTCATATCGAAGTCTTCAGTGAAAGTTTTCATTACTTGTTCAACTTCACCTTTACGGTTTAAGTTGTGGTCTACGAACATACAAGTTAATTGGTCACCGATTGCTTTGTGGATTAAAACCGCTACAACGGATGAGTCTACGCCACCTGAAAGTGCGCAAAGAACTTGTTTGTCACCAACGATGTTACGGATTTTTTCTGTTTCAATTTCGATGAAGTTCGCCATTGACCAGTCGCCTTTACAGCCACAGATGTCTAATGCGAAGTGACGAAGTAAGTCATTACCGTATACAGAGTGACGTACTTCTGGGTGGAATTGTACAGCGTAGAATTTGCGTTCTGGGTTTGCCATAGCAGCGATTGGGCAAGAGTCGCTTGTAGCGATTGTAGTAAAGCCTTCTGGAGTAGCTGTTACTAAATCACCGTGACTCATCCAAACAACTTGTTCTTCTGGTGTATCAGCAAATAATTTGTTTGCTTCAAGCACTTTAACTTCTGCTTTACCGTATTCACGGTGAGACGCAGCTTCTACTTTACCACCTAGAGTATGAGCCATTAATTGCATACCGTAGCAAATACCTAAGATTGGTAAGCCTAATTCAAAGATTTCTTCGTCGATTTTGAATGCTTTATCATCATAAACTGAGTTTGGACCACCTGAGAAGATGATACCTGTAGCATTCATGTCTTTTAATTCTTGTGCTGTGATTGTATGTGCGTGCAACTCACTGTAAACACCGAATTCACGAATACGACGTGTAATTAATTGATTATATTGACTACCGAAATCAAGAACGATGATTTTTTCTTGATTTTTTAGTTGTGTACTAGCTGACAACAGTTCCACCTCTTCTATATTTTATAAATGACTACGTCTCTTATATAGCCGCATTATGAAAAGAACGCGTTGAAAGTATTGCTCTTCCTACGCGTTCAGTTTCTCCAAAAGGCAAATAAACTATGTCTAAAACATAGCTATATTTGCCTTCATAGTCAAACTATTTACGGTAGCTTGGTAGAAACATTCGAACCATATTTTCGAACATATACGAGGGTAAATCAATTATTTATAATTTTTCTTAATCTTACAGTTTATAAGAACCAAAATCAACCGGTTGTTCGATTGATTAAATATTTCCAACATTCTTTAATTTTATCATTATCGATTATAGGAGTCTCTTTACTATAGATTTTTTGCTCATATGCTTGCGTCAAAATACTCATGTGATTTGTTCCAAAATGAGCATCTACTTGTTTCGCAAAATCACCTAAGGTTTGTCCTTGTGCTTTCGACAATCCGATTAAAGAAAGCTGCTTCAATAAAGCTTCATACATTTTATCTATTGGAATATTATTATTTCCTCTTAAGCGATATTTCATCAATAACCATTTTGGCATCCACTTCCGACGAGTCAAGTATATTAGCATTGCAAGTACAATGATAATGATGACTGGTATGATCATCGCTTTGTTCACTTGATTATTCGTAGCTTGTGCCGGATTACGCTTTTTCTCTTGTTCCTGTTTTTGCTTTTTCTTTTCTTCTTTTTTTGCTTTTTCTTGTTTGTCCTTTTTCTTTTGCTCTGCTTTCTTTTTCTTTTTCTTTTCTGCTTTTGCTTGATCATTTTCTTTTTGCTTTGGATTTATGGTACCTTCCGTTTGTTCGTCTTTTACATCATTCAATACATTGTCAAAGCCGTTGAAGCCGATTGTTGGTTCAAAGGCCATCCAACCTACTCCTGGTAAATATGCTTCTACCCATGAATGGGCATTATTGTTGGTTACAACAAAATGATGTGTATCATCATTGGAACTGACTTCATCTCCTTCTGAGAAGCCTTTAACCCAACGTGCTGGAATTCCTAATGTACGGAGCATGACAACCATAGAAGTTGAAAAATTATCACAATAGCCTGATTTTGTTTCAAAAAGGAATTGGTCAACATAGTCTTGCTTTTTTGAAGGAATCGCTACATCATTACGTGAATACTTATAACCGTTGTATTGAAAATATGAAACAATTGCATTTGCTTTATCGTATAAGTTTGTCTCATCTTTCGTTATTTCAACAGCTAGTTTCTTTACTCGTTTCGGT
>DATMJF010000520.1:0-5409 GCA_035554455.1 Rummeliibacillus sp. | reverse complement strand
GTGAGGTTCATTCATAGTCCTGCGGGAAAGCGAGCCAGATGAGACCCCGGAGCGTAGCAAGGGGGCTCGTCGATTCGCCTGCGGAAAACGTCCGCATGTAGAGAAAATATTAAAATATCGATAGTCGAGTTAAACAATGCCTTAACATAAAAAGAGCTGGTGGTTATAGTCTCACCAGCTCTTTCGCTATAATGGAAGAAAAAGACTGGGAAAGGAGCGACCAGAATGTCCAAAATTTTAATCGTAGATGATGATAAGAATATTTTAGATTTAGTACATATTCATTTAACACGAGCAGGTTATCAAGTGTTGAAAGCTGAAAATGCTATCCAGGCACTAGGTATTTTAGAAACGGAGATACCTGATTTGTTAGTAGTAGATGTAATGATGCCCGGAATGAATGGCTATGAACTGACAAAACTTATACGTGAGAAATTTGATTTACCTGTATTGTTAGTAACAGCAAAGGGCGAATTAGAGGATAAGGAGAAGGGGTTTATAGCTGGTTCGGATGATTATATGGTGAAGCCGTTTGAACCAAAAGAGTTATTATTCCGTATCGCAGCAATCTTACGGCGTTATGATAAGCCGAGTGACGCTATACTTCGGGTAGGCTCAGTTACGATTAATCGAAAAAGTTTCGAAGTATCAGCTGGGCACAGTACCTTACTCATGCCACTAAAGGAATTTGAAGTATTTGCATTACTTGCTTCCCGCCCAAATCAAGTCTTCGAAAGAGCGGATATTATGGAAAAAGTTTGGGGCTTTGATTATGAAGGAGATGAGCAAACATTAAATACGCATATAAAACGAATTCGCGAACGACTAGCAAAAATTGCAACAGATGTAGAAAGCGTAACAATACGTGGAATTGGCTATAAGTTAGAGGTACATAACCAATGAAGTCTTTGTATAGTAAGTTTTTATTAGCGACAATTTTAATTATGATTTTTAGCTCTATCGCAGGATTTTTAATAATGAACACATACTATCATCAAGTGACAAAGCAAAAAAATGATGCAAAAAACGTAGCAATTGCACAGTCTATTATTAAACATATTAATGAAGTACCAGACCTCAATTTAGATCATTATTTAAAAACAATTGGCGATGTGGGATACCAAATTTATATTGTGGAAGACAATAAAAAGCATAAATTTTATGGCGGAAATTATCGTGTTAAGGATCTACCTGATTCTACTATTCAAAATGTGTTAGATGGTGAGATTTATCATGGTATGCGGGATTTCCCTAGAGAAACCTTTGTAACAGGCTTCTTTGCGAATTATATGTCTAATACAGTCGGTGTTCCATTCCAATATCATCATAAACACTATGCGATGTTTTTAAGACCGGACATTAAACTGTTATTTAATGAAGTGCACACAATTATGGGCGGATGGACTCTCTTTATGGGGATTATTAGTTTAGTAGCGATGTTGTTTTTTGCGAAGTTATTAATTAGACCCATTACAGAACTCACTGCAGCAACAAAACGTATTGCGAATGAACGATTTGATACACCACTGAAAATTGAGAGACAAGATGAAATCGGACAACTGGCAACAAGTTTTAATAAAATGATGGGTCAATTACAACAAAATGATTTGATGCGTAAAGAATTTATTAGCAATGTTTCGCATGATTTTCAGTCACCGTTATTAAATATTCAAGGGTATGCAGGATTGTTAAAATCAGAGTATTTAACAGATGAGGAGCGCCAAAATTACGCTGCTATTATTCAAACTGAAACACATCGATTATCGACACTAACGAAGCAGCTATTATTATTAACCTCACTTGATCAATCAGCGCGTCGAATGGAGAGAAAGGCGTACTCACTGGATCGGCAACTAAAAGCGACGATACAAAAATATCGTTGGTGGTTGGAGGAAGAGAGCGTTAATCTTTCCATGACTTTAGAGCCAACTATTTTTAATGGTGACGCTGGCTTATTAGAAAATGTTTGGGAGAATTTATTGACCAATGCGATTAAATATAATCGTCCAAATGGAAATATTCAAGTTTCATTGACATCGTCTGAGCATGAAGTAACTGTTCGTATACAGGATACAGGGATTGGCATGAGTGATATGACTAAGAAACAGTTATTTGAACGTTTTTATCGTGCAGATGAATCGCGTACAAAAGATGGAACTGGACTTGGCTTATCTATTGTAGAGCAGGTTATTTATTTTCATGAAGGACATATTGAGGTGGAAAGTGAGCTTGGTGAGGGCACAACCATTATCATTATACTTCCGAATTTGTAATATGGCGTTCATATAGCGTTCATATTGACAGTTTATATTTACACCATAGTATTAAAAGTCTGAAATCTATGGAGGTAAATAGTATGGAAAGAAAATGGGGTATTCGTTTAATCCGTTTAGCTGCAATCTTTGGTTTAATCGGTGCAATGTTAGGATCACATATGGCTGGCTCAGGTAGCTATCAATTTCGTCCAATTCATGCACATATTTTAGTCGTTGGCTGGTTATCCGTTTTTGCATGGGGAATTTTCTATAGCGTATTTAAAATAAAGTCCGCTAAATTAGTAGCTGCCCATGGTTGGACAGCAATTATTGGCTCAATCGGATTGACAGTAGGCATGTGGCTAAACACTTTAAAACCATTTGGTATTAACGATACATTTGCATTACTTTTTTATATTATTGGTGGTTCCATTCTGTTAATTAGTTTTGGGTTATTTATTATTTCAACCTTTATGATTGATTCTAGCTCTAAAAGAGATTAGTAATTGTGTATAAAAATCTTTAAAGAGAAAAAAAGATGGTTTGCCATCCTACTTATTTGGATTATTGCTGCTGCAGCATTGTCGCTGCAACATTCGCCGTATTAATCACACTACCAGTAATGGAACTTCGTGCATTTGGTTTTGCTGTAGCAATGGTGTACTTGTAGATACATTCCTTGTATGTCCGAGCGTTATCCTAGTACTCATTGTAATACTTGGTAAATTTAGATTCTGGCCAAAAAAATTGAAACATGATTAGTCATTAGAATTTAAAAGCCTGAATGGAAATAACAATTCCATTCAGGCTTTTTGTTAGAGAAAATTTCTAAATTCACTAGAAGTTTTCTTGAAATATTATTTTACAGTAAAATTTTTCACTTCATGAGCATGCAGGCCTTCATCATTTTCGACATGCAGTTTTAGTTTATATGATCCTGCTTGTGTAAATGTATATTTCCCTTCATATGTGCCATTAGAAGTTTCTTCTAAAGTAATCCATGTTGGTTTACCACCTTTGAATTGCGGAAGAACTTGATAATGTACACTTGCCTTAGATAATGCTTTGCCATCATGTTTTAAAGAGACGCTTAGATTAATCTCTTTGTCTTTCGCTACAGTATGCTTATGATTGTATGTGATGGCTACATCATGATGATGATCATGTTCTTCTGTAGCTGATTCAGTTGTGGATTTATGGTCATTGTGTGTAGCATGTTCTGAAGATGTGGAATCTTTTGCAACAGTCATATCTGCGTTTGGCATTGCATGTCCACCATCTTTTGCAGAAATATGTGCTGTGATTTTATATTTACCTGCATCTTTTACATCATAAGAAGCAACGTATGCATCATCTTGTAGTTTTGCTGTCACCATTTTATCAGAATTTGTGTTATTGTTTTTAACTTCAAATGCTACATCTTCAGCATTTGTAACAGCTTTACCATCTTGTGTTACATCAACTTTTAATTCAACTTTGTCGCCAATTTTTGCTGTTTCAGGAACAGTTAAAGTCGCCTTTATTGGTGCTGCTTCTTTTTTCGTATCGTTTGTTGTATTTGTGTTATTATTACATGCTGCAAGAGCAGCAGTTGTTGCTAATACCATGAATAACATTGCCATTTTTTTCATTAAAAAAACTCCCTTCTAGTTGCATAAATCATTGTAGCAAAATAAGAAAGGGAGTTTGCGAAATAAGTGTGAAGTCGTGCTATTTAGCTGGCCTTTTTTGTAAAATGGTTGGTAAAGTCATGCCCACTAACACTAAAACAATACCACCTACTTGAAGCAGCGTTAGGTTTTCATGAAGTACAATGACAGAAGCAATAATAGCGACTGGAAGCTCCATCGCACTTAAAATAGATGCTAGTCCCCCTCCAACTTTAGGAACGGAGATAGTAAATAGTAGTATCGGTAAAATGATTCCGAAGAAACCAAGAGCTAGACCAAAGTATAATAGTTCAGATCCAAATAATTTCCCGTTAATCATAATTTCTGGTGCTTGGAATACACAAACAATGAGCATAGCAAAGAATGACATAATCGTCATACGACCAATTGTTGATATTCCCTCAACTGGTTTTGAATTGAATTGCATAAAGCAAGCAAAGCTAAGTGCTGATGCTAAACCAAATACCCATCCACGCCAATCGAGACCACTTAAATCCACATCTAAAATTCCTGCGGCTAAAATTGTACCGATGATAAGGAATACAACGGAGATTAACTCACTACGTGTTGGTCGACGGCGGCGAATTATGCAATCTAAAAATAGACCAATCCATGTAAATTGGAATAGCATAACAACTGCAAGGGAAGCAGGTAGGTAATGTACAGCTTGTCCATAAACAATCCCTGTGTTCCCAGTTAATAATCCCGAAAGCATAATTATTAAAAAGCCTTTACCAGTTAACTTCGGCAAAGAACGTTGAGTAATGATGAATAAAACTAATGCAAGCAAGAAACCGATTACATATTGGCTAGTAACAGCTTCCTTCGTCTCAAAGCCATGTTGCATAGCAACTTTGATGATTGTAGATAAAATTCCATATGAGCTCGATCCAATAACAATCAGCAATGGATATATTAAATTTTTGTTCATATTAACACTCCTGTATATAAAAATACTAAAGAAGAATTATAACATGAATAGCAATTTTCTTAGAACAAAACGCTATTTTGTGTTTTTTTTACTTCAACCATCATAGCAATTCAAATTATAATGAAAAAGGACATATGTCTAAAAGGGAGATATTATATGAAAATTATTGAGGATTCGACAGTGCTTCATAAAAAATTAACTGAATATAAGTTTCAGAAAATTTTTACTGATGTTGATGAACGGCCGTTTGTCCTTCAAAAGTACAAGGCAGGGGAGATTTTACTGCATGAAGGAACAGATTTACATTCACTGCTCTACCTAGTTGAAGGAAAAGTAAAGGCTACTTCAAGTGTAGAGACAGGGAAATCTCTATTATTACGTTTTAACCATCCACTTGCCATTATAGGTGATATAGAATTGGTGCGTCATGTGCCCGTACAATCCCAAATAACAGCAGTGACAGATTGCTTATGCATCGCATTATCCTTTGACTATATATACAACTTCGAGATGAACAATTCATTGTTTTTAAAGGATCTTTTGAATCATTTAA
>DATMJF010000519.1:0-4044 GCA_035554455.1 Rummeliibacillus sp. | reverse complement strand
GAAGGCCTAGTGACTCGTGAAGAATTATTTGTCACTTCTAAAGTTTGGAATGACGGACTTACTTATGATGAAACTATTGAAGCTTACGAAGAAAGCATTCAAAAATTAGGTCTTGATTATTTAGATCTTTATATCATTCACTGGCCTGGTCAAGATGACAACTATATTGAAGTATATAAAGCGCTTGAAGAACTATATAACAAAAACAAAGTTAAAACGATTGGTGTAAGTAACTTCCATGTTCATCATTTAGAAAAGTTACTTGCAAACACAACGGTTGTACCAGCAGTCAATCAAATTGAATTCCAACCTCGTCTAACACAATTGGAAGTTCGAGAATACTGCAAAAAACATGGAATTCAAGTGGAAGCGTGGTCACCTCTTATGAATGGTGAAATTTTAAATGATCCAACACTTGTTGAAATCGCTGAAAAGTATCACAAATCAACGGCACAAGTAGTGCTTAAATGGGATCTTCAAAATGACGTCATTACCATTCCAAAATCAATGACACCATCTCGTTTTCGTGAAAATTTAGATATCTATGACTTTACACTTTCAGGAGAAGAACTTGAAAAAATTTCTTCATTAAATGAAGATTTCCATTATGGCCCAAATCCTGAAGTTTATAATTTTAAATAAATTTTATCAAAAGCACAAACTAAATGTTTGTGCTTTTAGATTGTCTACAAAAGAAACTAAAGGACTACTATAAACACCTTTTGTATTAAATGGTAAAATTTAATACATACAAATCGATTACATATCATCAACTGCTATATAGATTTCAATATCTCCATTAGGATAATATTTTTCGTAATCAAAAGTGTAGGCACGTTTTAAATGTCCTTCCTTTTCTTTATCCCAAATTTCCATCCAAGTATTAAAAATCCCATTTTCCAATTTGGTACTTACTTTAAAGACTTCATATTTAATGTTGTCGTTTAAATTAATAGTCCCTTTTACTTCATCTTCAATAGCTACTCCTAAATGATAGTCACCTTTATAATCCGTTTCATAATCAAAATATAGCCCATATATACAACCATCAAAGTTCGAAAGTTCTATTGAGGCTTCTTCCCACATATTTTTTATTTTTTTCATGACATTTTTATCATTAAAGTTATTCGTTCTTATAGTGTTAATTAATTTTAAATTCATTAAACTCGCCCTTTATTATCATAATCTTGAAATACTACGTTAAATGGAGAAGTGTTTAGTATCTGGACACATCTTACTGTTAATTACGGCTTAATAGCCGGATATCAAACCTTTTACAATCATACAGGTGATGAAGATCTAAGAAAAATTATCGAAGATATCATCGACGTTTTAAGAGAAGAAGCAAAACAGTTAGAAAAGGTATTAAAAACCAACGGTGTTACTTTACCACCTGCACCACCAGAAAGACCAATTGCAAGAATCGAGGACATCCCTCCAAGTGCGGAATTTAATGATCCAGAAATTAGTGCTGCCCTATCAGGTGACCTTGCAGCTGGACTAGTTACATGTAGCCAAGTTATGGGTATGTCAATTAGAGAAGATGTTGGACTAATGTATGGTCAATTCCATACAGCAAATGCACAACTCGGAGCTAAACTTTTACGTCTTAGTAAAACTAAAGGTTGGTTAGTTCCACCGCCATTACATGTAGATTACCCAGAAAAATAATATTGATTAAACCTGACAAACCGTATCCCCAGTATAATACTGGGGATTTTTTATAAAGTCTCAGTTGCTCTAACTGTTCTATTAATAATGCATTACGAGTTAATGCTATGGATACATTTTTATGGTCATCAAAAGGAATAGATTTGTTATATTTTTTACCGTCGTTGATTTTATTAATAGTTGTTATGGTAGCTTGTGTAGGAATCTACGTTGTAATTTTTATAAAGAGACTTTCACCTAATTTATTTAAATTCTTTTTAATACCTATTGCCCTTCTCGGACTCTTAATTTGGGCTATTCCTATGGACATGGGATTTTATGAATTCTTTAGAGCGATATTATAGTCACTCTTTTTTCATTTAATTCTCAAAATGTGCAGTAACCTAACATTTATATAAATTAGTATTAACCTTGTAATCAAAATCCTTTTATAAAACATCAATAATAAATAATGAACGATTAAATTTAGTCAATTTTTAGCCTATTGCCCTTTACTCCATATTTCACACGAATAAAATACTACAAATGGAGGTGGAAAAAATGAATAACTGTAGTAACTGTAATAAACGTTCCTGCTTATGCGGAAGTCAAATAGGGCCATTCACAGCTGTCGATCTCTGCGGAATTACTGGTGCTATTCCTGTAACACCAACAACATGTAGTGGTCTTTGCGAATATGGTTATATATATAATCTAAGTCCTGAAACTGTAGCTGTAGAGGCAGATATTATTTTTGATTCAACAGGTATAGTTACACCAGGAATTACACACGTTCCAGGAACCTCTCAAATTTTTGTTACTAGACCAGGAATCTACGAGGTTACTTTCAGCGTATCAGGTGTTGAATCTAATCAATTCACACTATTTTTAAATGGTGTTCCGATTCCAGAAACAGTCTATGGTTCAGGGGCAGGTACTCAACAAAACAATGGGCAGGCAATAATTGCTATACCATCTGGCGGTATATTTACACTTAGAAATCATTCCTCCGCTGCAGCTGTAATCCTTCAAACATTGGCAGGAGGCACACAAATAAACGTAAACGCTTCTATTATCCTTAAAATGTTAAGTCCTATTGTCTAAAGATAAAATACTTGGTAAAGATAGTTAGGAGTAAGTATCCTTTGAGAAGGAATTGCTCCTTTTTTCTTTTCAGACTTATTCATTCATATCAGGTAATTGATAACCTGTGTTCTCACTTCCTTACTGAACTTCTTCTGTTCCTCACAATGTTCAGTAACAGCATTTGGAATTTTAAATTATGAACGAACATTGAAATTACAATTAGTACCTAAGGCAATTTACTTTTTTATTGCACATTAGAAATCCTTCACAAAAAAATGTCTGCTTTCTACCATAAGCAGACATTCAGAAGGAAAACCTTCGGTTAAAACAGGAGATCGAAATCCTAAAAAAGGCTATGACCATATTCGCTCAAAAATAGACGACCAAGGTCTGATTGACCACATAAAAGCTGAAAGCGAACATCAACCGGTACAGCTGATGTGTCGTATTTTTAAGATGCCCAAAAGCACGTATTACCAATCTTTTCATAAGAAACCGTATAGCTATCATGTCAGAAATATAGAATTATTGAAGTGTATTATTGAAATCCATCAAGAAAGTGATGGGTGTTATGGTGCACCTAAAATCTTCGAAGTATTAAAAAAGAAGATTATAAAGGTAGTATAAATCGTATCCAACGGATTATGAAAAAGGCAGGTATTCGTTCTAACATCGTAAAAAAGTACCGACCAACTCCGACACAACAGCCAGTAGAAGAACGTGAAAACATCATTAAGCAAGACTTTTCAACCACTACGATCAACGAAAAATGGGTGGCCGATATCACGTACATCCACACCCTTCGTGATGTTTGGTGTTATTTAGCATCCGTACTTGATCTTCACACAAAGAAAATTGTTGGCTATAAATTCGGACGTAAAATGACCGTTAACATCGTATTAGAAGCAATGGAAAACGCTGTACAAGCGCAAAATTCTGGACCTGGAGTGATTGTACACACCGATTTAAGCACGCAATATACAAGTGAAGCCTTTCAAGAACAGTTAAAAAAATATGAAATGAATCCTTCATACAGTCGTAAAGGATGCCCATATGACAACGCTTGTATCGAATCCTTTCACGCAACCCTCAAAAAGAAGAGGTTTATAGAAATCGCTATCGCTCCTTTGAGACTGCAAGAATGGCATTATTTAAATATAAAGAAGGTTGGTATAATCGCAAACGAATTCATGGTGGCATCGGTTATCTAAAGCCAGACGCATACGAAAAAGTATGTCGACTATCTGCGTGAGTACTGAGATGACAGATCGACCCAACCCTATATTTTTGGGGCGCAAATTCCATGAA
>DATMJF010000518.1:0-2262 GCA_035554455.1 Rummeliibacillus sp. | reverse complement strand
CTAAATTGCTGATCCATTACTGCGTTTAATATATCTTCTTTTGATTTGAAGTGATGATAAATCGCTCCCTTCGACATTCCTAATCCATCAATAATGTCTTGTATGCTGGTCTTTTCATAACCTTTTTCTTCAAAAAGCTTTGTTGATACAAATAGTATTTGTTCTAAAGTTTGTTTTGGATATTTATTTCTCGCCATATCTATTCTCCTTTTTGATACCGACCGTTGGTATCTATAATGTATATTATAATTTTTTCCATGTCAATAAAAGGTTATAATACAGATTTAATCAAAAAGACAAACAAAGCTTCTTATGTATTATTCAGTTTGTTGTTGGTGAATAGGATTATTTTTGCCACAAAGGAACAAATGTTCTATAATATTATTAAATACATATGGAGGTATTTTTAGTGAGACCTACTCTAACAAAAGAAATTAGTGTGCAAAGTTTTAAAGATTTTTATTGGTTAAAAGAAGAATTACAATCATTTTGCAGAAAAAATGGAATAAGTGCTTCTGGTTCAAAAATAGAGATTACCGATCGAATTGAAATATTTCTTCGAACAGGAGAAATTAAAAAGCCTATTAGAAAATCAAAGGTAAATAAGAAGGCAGAACCTCTAGCCGATTTAAGTCTTGATACAGTCATTACGGAAAACCATCGATGTAGTCAAGATGTAAGAGCCTTTTTCAAGACAGTTATTCCTAATTTTCATTTTTCTACTCATATCCAAAACTACTTTAAAAACAACATTGGAAAAACGTATCGTGATGTTGTAAATGCTTGGTATGAGGAAGAAGAGAGAAAGAAAGACCCTACATACAAGAAAAAAATTGCTCCCCAATTTGAATACAATCAATTCATTCGTGATTTTTTTGCTGATCCAAAAAATCAAGGAAAAAGTCGTGAAGAAGCGATTGAAGCGTGGAATAACGTTAAGAAACGTCCTGGAAGTAATAAATACGAGCCTAATAATTAACTTTTAAAGTCCCCTTAACATTTCTACTTTAACGTAATTTGACTTTTGACAACCAGAAACAAGCATTTGTTTGCCAATTTCAGTTTGTCTCGTTCATCAGGAGATATTGTATGTTTTCTATTAGAAGAAATCTATTAATAATCTAGGTTAATATAAAATAATCTATCATTTTTTTATTAATTTCTATTTATATATTTACTTTCTTTACTTTTTTCCCTATAATATGGTTATAAAAATTTTATATTGATAACAAGGGGTGTCCAGTAAGTTGGGCTGAGAGAGAAACACTTTGACGTTTCTTAACCCTCGGGACCTGATCTGGTTCATACCAGCGTGGGGATGTTACATCACTGAGCAAAGAAGATAGATTATCTATGTCAAATCGCCAGGTCCATTTTTAATAATGGACCTGGCTTTTTTCTTAACGGATATTTGCTGTGAAACAGATCTGTCCCTATTATCAATTAGAAAAGAGGATAGACAAGATGAACAAAACAAATGAAGAAATGAATTTTTCAATTATGTCCAATTTTTCTGGTAGTCGTAAAGTATATGTAGAAGGAACACGTCCTGATATTAAGGTACCAATGCGTGAAATTACTTTAACTCCAACTAATGATGCTACTGGCGTTACTGAAAATCCCCCAGTACGTATCTATGACACTAGTGGCCCTTATACAGAAGAACATCGCACTATCAACATTCGAGAGGGTCTTCCTCCCCTTCGCAGAGATTGGATTTTAGAAAGAAATGATGTTGAGGAATATACAGGTAGAAGTATGAAACCTGAAGATGATGGTTACAAAAAAGAAAAAAGTACTAACTCTATAGAGCAATTCCCATACATCAATTCCCGCCCATTGCGTGCTCAAAAAGGAAAAAATGTTACACAGCTTCACTATGCACGAAATGGATTCATAACACCTGAAATGGATTTTATCGCGATAAGAGAAAATGTAGAACCTGAATTTGTTCGTAAAGAAGTTGCAGAAGGGAGAGCAATTATACCTGCTAATATTAATCATCCTGAAATTGAACCCATGATTATCGGACGGAATTTCCATGTGAAAATCAATGCAAATATCGGAAATTCAGCTGTATCTTCTTCTATCAAAGATGAAGTTGAAAAAATGACATGGGCAACTCGCTGGGGTGCTGATACAATTATGGATCTTTCTACAGGTAAGAACATTCATGCGACTAGAGAATGGATTATTAGAAATTCACCAGTACCTGTTGGAACAGTTCCTATTTATCAAGCTTTAGAAAAAGTTGGTGGAATT
>DATMJF010000517.1:0-3422 GCA_035554455.1 Rummeliibacillus sp. | reverse complement strand
AAAACGTATGTGGCTAAAGTTAAAGGGGAACCAAGAAGAGAAGATTTGAAGAAATTAGAACGAGGAATCATTCTTGAAGATGGTAAAACGGCTCCTGCTCGAGTAAAAGTACTTTCATCAAATCGTGAACATGGAAAATCTATTATTGCAATTACAATTCACGAAGGGCGTAATAGACAGGTTCGTAGAATGTTTGAAGCGATTGGATGCCCAGTAGAAAAGCTAAAACGTGAACAATTTGCATTTTTAGGAGTACATGGTTTAAATGCAGGTGAGTCACGTGAATTAACAGCACATGAAGTAAAACAACTGCGTGTTCTATCAGAAACGGGTAAAATCGGCTAGATTTTACCTAATGTTACAAAAGATTCACAAACCATTCATATATATAAAAGTAAATAAGCCAAAATTTGTTATAATAGAGTGGATTGTTTCTGTCGTGATCAAGGAGGCTTTACTTCAACAATGGAGAAAAAACAAAAAAGATTATATTTACGATTAATCATTTTAGCCGTTCTAGTCGCAGCAATCATTTACACTGTGTACACAACTGCGCACAAGGATAACGTACAATTGTTAAAAGTAGGCGACGATGCACCTAATTTTTCATTAGTAGATTTAAATGGTGAAACACATAAATTGTCTGATTATAAAGGCCAAGGCGTCTTGCTGAATTTCTGGGGAACATGGTGTAAGGCTTGTAAAAAGGAAATGCCAGCTATTAATGATCAGTACAAACAATTTAAAGACCAAGGTGTTCAAATTTTAGGTATTAATATCGCTGAATCTGATTTAGAAGTATCAAGCTATACAAATAAGCTTGGTGTCGAGTTTCCAATTTTGCTTGACAAAACAAAAAGTGTTATGAGGGCTTATAACGTTGATCCATTACCAACTACAGTTTTAATAGACAAAGACGGTAAAATAGCGAAAATTATCATCGGAGAAATGACGGAAACAGATATTAAAAAATACCTAACAAGTATTAAACCATAAGAAGGAGTTCTAAAGGATGAAAAATATAACCTGCGAATGTGGCCATGTTAATCCCGAAGGAACGCATCTATGTGAAAAATGTGGACGACCTCTTACTGAAGAAGAAAAAAATCAAAAAATTGTTGATATGCGATATGAAGGAAGAGCTATTCGTTCGAAAACGTATAACAGAACAATTATTGATAAAATATGGAATTTCTTCTCTAGCGTAAAAGTTGGTGTTACGTTAATTGTGATTACGTTGGTAGCAGCAGCTATTGGTACATTTTTGCCTCAGGTTGTTTATGTAAATGTAACGAAAGGTGAAGATGTAAAACAAGCCTACATCGACAACTATGGTACGTTCGGTAAAATCTATTACAACTTAGGATTAACCGATATTTATAGTTCATGGTGGTTCCAAACATTAATCGGATTGCTAGCTATTTCTATTATTGTAGCAAGTCTAGATCGTGGTATTCCATTATATAAATCGCTGAAAAATCAACGTGTAAAACGCCATGAGAGTTTCATGAAACGTCAACGAATTTTCGGTCAACAAGAGATGACTTCAGAAAAAGCAGATGAATCATTAAATTTAGCTGAAAAGAAAATGAAAGAGCTAAAATACAAAGTTCGTAGAGAAGATGGAGTCCTTCTTGCAGAAAAAGGTCGCTTTGCTCGTTCTGGTCCATATATCAATCATATAGGATTAATCATATTCCTCTTTGGTGTTATGTTGCGCTTGATGCCTGGTTTTTATGTCGATGAATCATTATGGATTCGTGAAGGTGAAACTGAATCAATCCCAGGTATGGAAGGTTATTACCTACATAGTAATAAATTCACCTTCGAAACATACAAAAAAAATGAGCAAAAAAAAGAATTCAATCAATCCAAAGCTGCTGTCAACTCTGTAGCGAAAAATTATCAAACTGATGTTGTTTTATACAAAGCAAAAGACGTTAATGTTGCAGGAGATACAAAAGATTTAAAAAAAATAGAAAAATACTCAATTAAAGTAAACGAACCGTTAAAATATGATGGCTATGCACTTTACCAAATGGATTTCCGATTAAATGAGCTTAAAGCAATGAATTTTAACTTAATCAATAAAAAAACAGGGAAATCTTTAGGTGAAGTGAATATAGATTTAGCAAACCCTAAAAAAGTATATGATTTAGGTAACAAAACAAAGGTTGAACTAAAAGGTTATTATCCAACATTCGCTGGATTTGATAATGGTGAGCCACAATCTGATTCACCAATACCAAACAATCCAGCATTTATCTTCAAAATGTACACACCAGAAACACCAAAAGGTGAGACGAGTTTCGTTGCAATCAGACAAACATTAGAACCACTTGGTACAACAAAATATAAAATGAAATTCGCAAATGTTGAAACACGTAATGTATCTGGGTTAACCATCCGGAAAGACAAGACACTTCCTATTCTGGCACTTGGTGGTTTAATCTTTATGATAGGTGTAGTCATGGGCTCATATTGGAGTCATCGACGTTTATGGCTTCAAAAAACGAAAGATGGAAGACTTTTATTGGCTGCACATACAAACAAAAACTGGTTTAGTATGAAAAAAGATTTAGCTACAGTAACTGAGTTTGCCCATCTACCTGTTTGGATTGATCAACAGGATGAAGATAATCTAAATAAAGACCAAGAGAAAAATAAGGAAGGTGACAACACATTATGAGTTTAATTGATATTAGTAGCGCTTTACTATTTTTCGCATTTATCGCGTATTTAGTAGCTACCCTATTTTTCGGTGGAGCAATTAAAGGTGCAAAACAAGATGCATCAGAATCCAACAAAAAATGGGGTAAAATTGCTATCACGATTACAATAATTGGTTTCATAGCCAACCTTGGTTATTTTATCACTCGTTGGATTTATGCTGGACATGCACCAGTTAGTAATATGTTCGAGTTCACAACAGCATTCGGTATGTTCGTTGTCGGTGCATTTATCTTAATTTACTTCATTTACAGAGTACCTGCTCTTGGACTATTTGCATTGCCAATTGCTATTTTAATCATTGCCTATGCAAGTATGTTCCCAAAAGAAGTTAATCCATTAATTCCAGCTCTAAAAAGTTATTGGTTAACAGTTCACGTAATTACAGCCGCAATTGGTGAATCAATTTTAGCAATCAGTGCTGTTGCTGGATTAATTTATTTGATGAAAAATGTTGATACAACGAAACGTACAAAAAGTAGTATTTGGTTAGAAGTTGTTATGTATGCAGCTGTCTTAGTTCTTGGTTTCGTAATTGTTTCATCTACATTCAATATTATGGGATATAAAGCAGACTTCACTTATGTAGACAAGAATGGTGCACAACAAGAAATTACATACAACACTCCAGCATTATTTGGTATGCATAAATACGAGCTAAAGTCACCTGATAAGATGGAACCATTAGCTGA
>DATMJF010000516.1:0-4815 GCA_035554455.1 Rummeliibacillus sp. | reverse complement strand
GTCTGAAGGTTTAGGGATTTCTTTAAACAAAGCAGCTGCATTATTTAGTGGATATGATGTACCCAAAACAGAAGCAATGGGTTGTTCTGCAGTAATAACGAAAGATTATTATGCACGTAATTATGATTTTGGTCCGGCTTTATACGATGGCTGCTTTAGTTTAGTTCAACCTAATCATATTTTTGCCTCAGCAGGTTACAATCTACAAGCAATCGGAAGACATGATGGGGTGAATGAAAAAGGATTGGTTATTGGACTCCATTTCGTGAGTAATCAGGATTATTCAGTTGGCTTATCACCATGGACTTCAATTAGAATGATCCTTGATACTTGTGCAACCACAGTTGATGCTATTCAAATGTTGAAGGAAATCCCACATTCAGCCTGTTACAATTTTTCAATTGGTGATCGAAATGGAGATTTAGCCGTTGTTGAAGCTACTCCAAGTAAAGTAGTAATAAGAAGGGACCCAGATTTATTGTCATGTGTAAACCATTTCCAAGAAAAAGACCTTGAACAGAAAAATAGAGCAGTAATAGATAATTCGCTTAAACGTAATAATTTTTTACAAAGCTTTCGAGATTCTTATTTAACACAAAGCGAAATGTTCAACAATTTTGCAAATAGTGAATCACCATTATTTTTCACTAATTATGATGATTTATTTGGAACACTCCATACGTTTTCTTATTCCTTTAAGGACTCAAGAATCATAACAAGTATTGCTCGAGGTAATGAAATCTTAGATTTTGATTTTAAAGAGTGGGTTAAGGGGTATGATTTAAAAGAAAGTATTTTAAATGGAATTATATAGAATCAACAATATTTCATTCAATAGGTGCTATCTATCAATATATAGATGGTTAAAGATTCGTTCTTAAATTTGATATATTGCTCCATGCGTGTTGATCATCCATTAAAAAATGGATGATCAACCGATACCCGCTACGGATTGCTCGCTTTTCTGCGGCGCTTCCTTCGCTTCGCTACGTGCAGGGTCTCAGCTACCACGCTTTTCCCGCCGGAGTCGAGCAATCCTCCGCTACAATCAATAAACAATGAGACACAAGTACCTTGAAAGTAAGATTACAGAAGAATATCCTTCCTATTTTATCCTAATCAACACGCTTGATATTGCTCATTAAATTAATATTATGTCTATATTTTTGATTTATCTTGAATTATAAAATAGTAGTCATTTGCAATCGAAATAATTTTGGGCAATCTCTCTTTGTAGTTTTTTAACCATAGCAAAAATGCCTTCCTTTTTCATTTTCTAAATTTGTTGATGTGGGTAGGAACTGCGAGACTCCAGCGGAAAAACAAGCAGGAAAGACCCCGCAGCGAACGAAGTGAGTGAGGAGGCTTGCATGCTTGTCCGCGGAAAGCGAGTGGTTCCTAACCACACCCAATGATAAACGGAAACTTATAAAAAAACCTTCACTAATTTCATGCAATATAAAGAGGGAATAAATCCAATAATATTAACTTTTTTTACCTATTTACATAAATCAATAATCCAGGTTTATTTATTTTTTCTTTTACTAAACAAACTATATAATAAAGATACGAATTGGAGGTTTTACAACTTGGAAAATTTTACTTTTTGGAATCCAACAAAACTTATTTTTGGTAAAGGACAACTAGAAGCTTTAAAAACAGAAATACCAAAATACGGGAAAAGAGTATTGCTTGTATATGGTGGCGGAAGCATTAAACGTAATGGTTTATATGAAAAAGTAACAAACTTATTAGCAGAAATAGGTGCAGAAGTTTTTGAATTATCAGGGGTTGAACCAAATCCTCGTCTTTCAACAGCAGAAAAAGGGATTGAAATTTGTAAAACAGAAAACATTGATTTTCTTTTAGCTGTTGGTGGTGGAAGTGTAATTGATTGTACAAAACTTATTGCAGCTGGGGCAAAATATGATGGAGAAGCATGGGATTTGGTAGTGAAAAAAGCATATGCTACCGAAGCATTACCATTCGGAACTGTTTTAACGATTGCAGCAACTGGATCTGAAATGAATTCAGGATCAGTTATTACAAATTGGGAAATACAAGAAAAACATGGCTGGGGTAGTAGTGTAACATTTCCGGAATTTTCAATTTTAGATCCAGTTAATACCTTTTCACTTCCAAAAAACCAAACTATATATGGAATTGTAGATATGATGTCACACGTATTCGAACATTACTTCCATCTTGAAGAAAATACCCCTTTCCAAGATCGTATGTGCGAATCATTACTCATTACAATTATGGATACCGCACCTAAACTTCTAAATGATCTTGAAAATTATGAATATCGTTCTATAATTTTGTATAGTGGAACAATGGCATTAAATGGAATATTAAATATGGGGTATGCTGGTGATTGGGCGACACATAATCTTGAGCATGCTGTTTCTGCAGTTTATGATATTCCACATGGCGGTGGATTAGCTATTTTGTTCCCACATTGGATGGAACATAATCTAAAAGTAAAACCATCTCGTTTTAAACAATTAGCCGTACGAGTGTTTAATGTCAATCCACAGGGCAAGAGTGATGAAGAAATTGGATTAGAAGGTATTCAACAATTACGAGAGTTTTGGAATAGCATTGGTGCACCATCACGTTTAGCTGAATATGAAATAGATGACAGTAAATTAGAACTGATGGCGGACAAAGCGATGGTTAATGGGGAATTTGGTAAATTTACAAAGCTTAATAAACAAGATGTATTAAATATTTATCACGCTTCTTTATAACTTAAGAAATATTGAAATTCATTTATGCCGTTGAGAGCATTATAACTCAACGGCATTTTATGTATTTCTATATTACTTTCCTAAAAGGATTAGAGAAATTGATGTCTTAACAAAATTATAAAAGTGGACGAGTCTAATCAGAAATATGGGCTCTTTTTTATTTTGGATAGATTATTTCATTGTTAATTCATTTGGGAACATTTTTAAATATAAATGACAATACTGCTCACCAAAATTATAGGTGAGCTTCATTGAAATTAAATATATAAATGTAATAGTGAATTTTATTATTGAAGATTCAATTCTTTAAGTGCTAATGCTTCAACAGTTGCTGGGGTGGTTTGTAAGGCAACTGCCATTTCTGAAAATAGTGTGTGTTGCATAAATTCTAGGAACTTATTGTCTTGATTCGAAAGTTTTTTTTCTAAATTAGCATATTCAGATTTTTTTCGTAAAAGTGTAATCAAAACACTAACGATATCATTACGATTACCGTTATGGATTGTATTTTCAAACATTCGTACTCGGTTTGAGGCGTTATCAATCCAATCAACACCTTTACTAGAAAATTGTTTAATTAATGCTTCCGATTCTTGTGAGTTAACTAAAGGTGTGAAAGCTTTTTCTGCACTATCAACTGGAACTCGAATAATTAATCCTTCTTTGTCAATCGGATGAAGAACGTAATATAATTTTGTATGATTATTGAATGTACTTTCACTTACCTCATCAATTTGACAAATTCCATGTGTAGAATAAATAATCAAATCACCATTTGTATACATTGTAACGACCCCTTTAGTGTGTATTGTCAACTTAGTTGACAATATTAAGTATAGCCTTTATAGTGAGCTAATGTCAACTTAGTTGACGTTAAAGGAAAGCTATTATAAAGTGTATTCATTAGAAATGATAGGAGTGAACTACCTTGTGTAGTCAATTAGAAGAACTTGATGTACTAGATTTATTAAGTAAACGACACATGAACTTAAGAAAGAAAGTTGAACGTATGTGGAATGCTGCAAATGAAATTAAGATTTCAAATTCTGAATGGTATGTCATTTCGTATACATACAAGCAACAGCCAACGATTGCTACAATTACGAAGCAGGTAGATATTACACGCCAAGCGACTCACAAATTAATTAAAGGATTAGAGCAAAAAGGCGTACTGGAAATTCAAAATGCTTTGCATAATAAAAAAGATAAGTGTGTAACTTTAACAAGCTACGGTGAATCCATATATGAAGAATATACAAAAATAAAAAACGAGCTAGAATTAGATATTAGCCATCATATCGGTAAAAAACAATTACAGCTCCTTAAAGCGATTATAAGTTGTGACTGGGGAATAGAGGACTAAAAATGAGGAACTAATACATTTGTTACAGCTGGTAATAATTTGTAAGTTTTCGGTAGACATGAGATGAAAATGATCATTCAAAGTATATTTAATTCAATTGATTTCTAAGTTTAATAGAAAGACTGTTAGTTCTCTTACTAAGAATTAACAGTTTTTTTCTAAAGCGGAAAACTGAAAAAGCACAATCAGTTAATACAACAAGAAACTTAGATTTCTTTTGATCGCATTGTACCCATGATTTAAATTAAAAAAGTCAAATCTAATGAAAGATTTGACTCATGAAAAAGAAATTTTATACATTATCCTTAATGAAGGATAGTGGTATTATTTATTGGTTTCAAATTCTTCTTCATTAAATACTTCTACATCAACAATGCGAACGCCGATTTTATGAAGAATAGCTTCAATTTCTTTCACAATTTGCTTATTTGCTCCTTTATCAAGCGTAATGATGATTCTTCTTAAATACCAGTCATCGTCATCAATTGAGAACACAGAGTGAACTGGCCATTTTTTTCGGATAAGTAAAAGTGTTTTGGCAAGAATTCCTTCAGCAACAGGAACGGCAATCGTTAGAGCACAGCTTCCAGTCCTATACCCCCAAGCTTCCTCTAGCAGTTCAAACACTTTCGAATGCGTTAGGATACCACAAAAATTACCATGTTCATCTGTAACGGCAAGATAAGGAAGCCATTTAAT
>DATMJF010000515.1:0-6277 GCA_035554455.1 Rummeliibacillus sp. | reverse complement strand
TACCCCTTTGTTTATTTAGGTGAAACACATGATTTCCCCATCATTTGGAACAATTACTTGTTGGTATAAACCCTTTTCGCTCAAGAAATTATTTAGTTCAATCTTTTTGAGGCTACAATGATTAACAGCTTCTAAATGTACTGCAACAACTTTTGAATTTGAAATATTTGCAACTTTCAATACATCTTCTTGGTCATTGTGATAGGCTTGCCAAAGATTAACTTTGCTTCTCCAGTGATTGTAAAAATAGCAACCCCAACTCCCAATTAGGGAACGCAGACTAAAAGCACCATATCCTGTGATAACGTCTGCATGACCCACATCGTGTGGGCGAGGGGGGCATGCAATAACAGTATACGAATTAATGTTTTCTATTACATTTGCAAAGTTTTTCATTGTAATTCTTTCATTTAATCATAAAAAATAACCCATCTTTGAGTAAGCCGCTCTGATGGGTTATTTTCTTGTCACTGCCAATCCGCTTTAGGGATCCAACCATCGAATTTGACCGTCCGATGCGCTTACATCGGCAGTCATTTTAATTTAATCCTTTTATTAAATTTAGTAAACATGGAGATTGTCATTATTTCAAGAAGCTATTCTATGATTTAAAATTCACATATTCATCAGATCAAATTATCCAAAGAATAAATCCAGTATATTGGATGAGGTTGATGAATTTTTATTATAGAACTCTGAATAGCCACAATTCTTACAATAAACCACGATAAACTGATTATGCTGAACATCAAACATTTTAGATAAACCTGTTCCAGTCATTGCAACTTCTTTCTTAGCTGCATCATTACTTCCACACTTAATACAACCCTTTCCATCCATAAAGGTCGCCCCCTTTTTTATATAATCCTTATACGTAAGAATGAAGAAATTAGTTTCAAGAATTTTCTTTTTGAAACGTTGAATAATTGAAAAATGATTGAATAAACGTCGAGTCCTCGAAAATACATTCTCATTTTCTTCGTGCGATGTTCATTCATGTCCTGCGTAAAAGCGAGGAAGGCACTGAAAAAGTAAAAATAGATATAATTTTATGGTAAAAATCTAGTATAGCTATCTTTGTTGAAGAGGAATTAGCGGAGACTCCTGTGGGAAATCGAGCTAGACGAGCCCCTGGAGCGAGATTTTCTCTGCGACGAAGCTCGTCAGTTCGCCCACGGAAAGCGGAACTAATTCCACTTCATTCAATAGCAGATATATACTATTAATATTTGCATTTAAACCCTTTGCAGTACCCTAAACCTAGTGTCGAATAGATCGAACCCAAGCCCGTGGGAAGAACCGTCTGTAGCGGAACATCCAAATCTGAAACGTTCTTATTAAAAAAAACGAAAATGGATTTATTCATTTAGATATTCAAAGATTATTCCACTAGTGAAGGAAATGGTCTTATGTAAAGGTACCTCTATACTTGGAACAAAGCACGATTTATATTCCTTAACATATTCAAAATTTATACATAACATAAATAAGAAAGAATTCTGATATACAATTTTATTTTTTAAAAGTATTGATTGGACAATAGAGGAGTTGAGAAAGAAATTGAGCATTGAGAATGCTAATAAGCATTGGTTATGTGAAGCGCTATTTGAACTTAAAGAGCTCCAGGATAGGATAATGGATTCGCAGACTAAATATTTTGGTCATTTACTCTTAAAACTAGTTGGAACAGATACCATTCCCTTTCTCTTCATAACGAATAATGGAATTCATTTAAAAATTGTTGATACTGTTAACCACTTTGAAACAGAATTTTTTCGAATTGAATCTATTGATAGAGAACAATGTATTGTGACTGTTTCATTGTTACGTGCTCTTGATTATGAAGGGCATGATACGAATTTGATCACAGAAATAGTGAGATTAGAGAGAACATCAACCAAAAGATACTTTGATTTAGAATATATATCAGGTATTCAACTTTTTAGTCATGACCTCTTAATAAAGAAAATCATATTGGAGCCCAAATGGTAACGAAGCCCTACAAAGACTACTAATTTAATTGAAAACTGGAGTATCTGTCCATATGCAAGTTGCATTGTTTGAATTTAATAGAAAGTGATTCCAAAAGAAGGGAGATTAATGGATGACAATTATTGGCATGTTACATCATCGTTTGGATCCTAAAACGGTTATTAAGTCATATGCATATGCAGCAGTTGCAAAGGCAGAAGGAGTTCAATTGTTTTACTTTACACCTAAGAGTGTTAATTTTGTCAACCGTACCATAAGAGGTAAGGTGTTAGAAGGTGGACAATGGCAGGAAAGAATAATGCCATTCCCAGATGTTATTTATAATGCCGGAAGTCCAGAAAAACTAGCAGTATCTAAAGGAATTATAGAGAAATTGAAAAAGGAGATCCCTTTTACAACCCATTCTATAGGAAATAAATGGAATGTTATGGAAAGACTAAAAGCGGCAAAGAAGTTTGAAAAATATGTAATTCCTACAAAAATAGTAAATACTGCTGAAGATTTTCATAAGTATATGATTAATAACAATAAAATTGTGTTCAAACCCATAGATGGACGAAAAGGAAAGGGAATCTATTTTATTTCGAAAATAGGAAAAAATTTAGAAGTAAGGAAGGATACAGAAAATAGTTTATATACAAAGCAACAGTTAGATAAACTATTAGCTGATCAGCTTAGTACAGGAACGTTTATTGTACAGCCGTATATTCAATCAAAGATGAAATCTGGTCAAGTCTACGATTTCCGGCTCCATGTACAAAAAAATGGAGAAGGAAAATGGGTTATCACAACTATTTATCCACGTGTAGCACCGAGTGGTTCGATTATTCCTAATATTAACAATGGTGGTTTTACCAATTATTTAGAACCATTTTTGGAACAGGAATTTAAAGAAAAGGCATTTGATATTCGGCGAATGCTAGAGCATTTTTCATTGTCATTAGCACACCATTTAGATGAAATTCAGATGGAGCAATTTGGAGAAGTCATTGATGAAATTGGCATTGATGTTGGATTAGATGAAAATCTAAAAATTTGGATGTACGAAGTAAACTGGCGACCTGGCTGTCCACCTGCATTTTATTTAGAACTAGATGTCGTGATCCATAATATTCAATATGCAAAATATTTAGCAGAAAATCAGAAACAAATTAAAAATGAAATTATGAAACAAAAGTCCAAATACTTAGATACAAAATTAGGATTACCCATTATCGCCATTACCGGTAGTGCGGGGAAAACAACTTCTAAGGCATTCCTCGGTTCAATTCTATCAACAAAATGGAATGTTTTTGAATCAAAAGATTATTGGAATACGACCGAACATACAAAAGTACATGCGACAGAGATTAATAAGTCGCACCAGGCAGTCGTTCTCGAATATGGAATGGCATATCCTGGGATTATTACAAGCCACTGTAGCATTATACAACCAAATATCAGTATCGTAACAAATGTAGGTCTTGCACATGTTGGAAACTTTAATGGAGATATTAAAGGCGTGGCAAAGGCAAAGTCTGAATTAATACATGGAATGAACCAAAAAGGTTTACTTGTTCTGAACAAGGATGACGAAAATTCGAAGTATTTATCGACAATTTCATTTAAAGGAGAAATAATAACAGTCGGTATACATTCTGATGCTAACTATAGGGCATATGATATTCATTATAAAGACAATGGTATGGTCTTTAAGATGAAGTTAAAGGGTAAGGAGATAGAACTGTTTATTCCAATCTTAGGAGAACATCATGTATACAATGCGCTCAATGCCATTGCAGTTGCCGATTATTTAGGGTTTACGCCTAATGAAATTAAAAAGGGTCTTAATTTCAAAAAACCTCCAAGAAGGTTAACATTATATAACTTGCGAGATCAAATTACCGTGATTGATGACACTGTTCACTCACATCCCCAAGGTGTAAGGGCTGCAATTGATGTGCTCACGAACATTGCAAAGAAACGAAAAATTGCCATCATAGGCCAAATGAGGGAATTAGGAGATTTAAGAGAAGAAGAATATCGTAAAGTGGGCGACTACATTTATGAACAAGGAATTGATATCTTAATTACTTATGGATTTCGGACAGAGGAAATGGGAGAAGCAGCTCTTGCAAAAGGAATGGACAAAAAAAATGTATATCACTTTATAAATAAGGATGAATTGCATGTACTACTTGAGAAAATCGTGAGAAAAGAAGACACAATCCTAGTAAAAGGCGCTAGTAAAACGAATATGTTTGAAACAGTTAAATTCCTGGATGACACATTTAAAGAATAATAATAAAAAACCCGAGTGTATGCCCATTGGAAAATGGAATCTTCGGGTTTTTTGTTTTGTAGGCTAATATTCAAAAAAATGTAAAATAGGCTATTTAAGTGCTTTTGATCATAATAAATCGTTAAGTATATATATAAAGTATAAAATGACCTTCATTCAATTTAGTCTATTTTAGCAAAATTATTTTACACAGTTAAAATGAACTGTATTTCCTTCGCAGCAGCATTTGCGTTGTTTTTGGCTTCTGTCAAAGTGGCTCCTTCGGCAATGACATATGCATAGCGATGTCCCATTGATAACGGTGGATTTAATGTTGCCCCTCTTTTAGGCTTTACATATACCTCCACTACGCCGGCTGATTTTGAAGCTCTTGTTTTCCCAATCACTTTTTCTAAAATTCCTTTTCGATTCACAGTGACGTATTTTGTAAAGATGAACTTTCTGTGCTTTGCTTCAACATTAGGTTTTTCACCTAAAAATAATTTTAGTGTTTCTTCTACTAAACTAATACCGAATGCAGCGAGAATCATACTATTCATGGCTCCACCTGAGATTCTTGGATTAATCTCAATGAGTTTCCAACCATTTTTTGTTAACCGAAGCTCTAAATGTAGTGCTCCATTTTGAATTCCAAATTTATTAACTATTGATTGGAGTACTTTTTCAATGCCGGTTTGAATATCATCTGGAACATTTGCAAGTAAACCATAGCCAGTAATGATAAAACGTTTACCGTTTCTAATTTCTTGTTCAAAAATACCGATAATGTGATTTTGCTCCTTATAGACAATTGCTTCTACTAAGTATTGCGGACCTTCGATATATTCTTCAATGATGATTGTTTCATTTGGGTTTTTACTTTGGAGCACTTTGAGATGGTTTTTAAGCTGACTTTCATTAGTCGCTAACAGCACATCTTTAGATCCTGTTGATTTTGGAGATTTTACAATCAACGGATATTCGGTTTTATAGGAAAATGATTTATTTGGACTAATAGAATAAAACATAGGGGAATATGGTTGATCTTTTAAGAAGTTCCTTGTCTTCTCTTTATCTTCCATTATTTCAATGGCATTTGTTGATGTAAGGTTATGACAAAATTCATCGCATAAAACTGAGGCGATATGAACAAAGGGATCTACAAAACTAACAATCGTTTTAATCTCGAAGCCAGTTAAACGTAAATTTCTGATTTCTGCTCTCATTTTTTCTAAATTTGATGTATCGATGAAAATCATTTTATGAATATCGGGGTATTCTTTTCTCTGTTGTAACTGCTTTTCCTTGTTGGTGAACAGCACCGTTAAGTAACCTAATTTTTCAGCTGCCCTAACAGCTTCTCGACTTGACCCGGATTTGTTTGTACCGATAAAAATGATGGTTTTCAACTATTTCTCTCCTCCAATTGGTATTTCGATTATTAACACTCTTCTTATATATATGATTAGAAATAGCTTAAAACTGGTTATGTATCATAGCTTCACCCAATCTACTTTTGTGGAGGTGCATATACTATAGTAAGAAAGGAGTGTGAATTGATATAAAACCTCTAAAAGTAAAAGAATTAGTAGCAATTGTTTCAGGAGACTTAAAGCAAGGTTCAATAGATCAAATCATACAGAACGGCGCATATCGACTAAAGCAAGTTAAAAAACCAAATACAGCCCTATTTTCAAGTGTACGAATTACTGGTTGGGAAATGCTAGAACCATATTCACCTCTAATACTTGTGACAGACTGTGAATATAAACAAAAGGAGCTACCTAAAGATGTAATCCTAATTAAAGTAGTGAACTTAGAAGAAGCCTACTGGAAGTTTGTACTCTACTATCGTAGCCAATTTCAACTTCCTGTTGTGGCCATTACTGGAACCTCCGGAAAGACAACGACAAAAGAGATGATTAAACATATTCTTACTTTTGATAAAAAAATTACCGCAACAACTCTCAGTAATAATTCTCGAACAGCTTTTTTACAGTATTTACTTAGCATAGAGGATGAGAC
>DATMJF010000514.1:0-10757 GCA_035554455.1 Rummeliibacillus sp. | reverse complement strand
AGCAAGTTATCGTAGCTGCAATTCTTGGTATTGCTATTGGCATTTGTACTATGATTTACCAGATCGAACAATTATAGTTTTTTGTTCAAATCATCATTCACTTTATTTTAGTAACAATTTGTGTAGGAATTGCAGGGTATTTTGGTCAATGGTTTGATTTCGATAATATTTGGTCCTTCTTTAATGTTTTTATAAGTGAATTAATTATCTACACAATTGTTTGGTTCTTCTTTTATACAAAAGCAAAGCATGATATTAGTGAGATGAACGAATTACTTCAAAAAAGACAGGGGATGTAAAATGACGAATGCTATAGAAGTACAAAACTTGAAAAAGAACTATCGGGATGTTGAAGCGGTTAAGGAGATTTCATTTGCAGTCAAACAAGGTTCATTGTTTGCCTTTTTAGGAACGAATGGTGCAGGCAAATCAACGACAATTGATATTTTATGTACTTTAACTAATAAAACAGCAGGCACTGTGAAAATTGCGGGTCATAAAATTGGATCAAATAATGCCAATGATGAGATTCGAAAAGAAATTGGGGTTGTATTCCAGAATAGCATATTAGATGAGCGATTGACCGTTTACGAAAATATTTGGCATAGAGGGGTTGCCTATGGCTTAAAGAATGAAGAGTTAAAAGCGAATTACAAATTTGTTGCAACTCATTTGCATTTAGATGATATAGCAAAGAGAAAATATGGTAAGCTCTCTGGTGGTCAAAGACGTCGTGCGGATATAGCACGTGCACTTATTCATCGCCCATCCATTCTATTTTTGGATGAACCAACAACTGGTCTTGATCCGAAGACTAGACAATTTGTTTGGCATGCAATTAAACAACTGCAAGAAGAAACTAATATGACCGTATTTTTGACAACTCATTATATGGAGGAAGCAGCGGTTGCAGATGAGATTGTCGTTATTAAAAAGGGAACTATTGTTGCCCAAGGAACGCCAAATGAGCTCAAAGAACAATATGCGTATGATCAATTGCTCATCGTGTTTCAAGAGAATATTAAGGGAGCGAAATATTTATCTTCCTATAAATATAAACAACACCAAGATACATTTACGATTCCTCTAAAAACTACGAAGGATGCACTTTCTATATTAAAGGAAGTAGAGACAGTGATCCAATCTTTTGAAGTCATAAAGGGTTCAATGGATGATGTGTTCATCAGAATTAATGAGGAAGGGGAAATGATTCATGACAACAGTAATGAGCTTAGTAAGCAGACACTCGAAAGTATTTAGGAGAGAGCGAACAACAGTCTTTTTCTCACTATTATCTGTAATCATCGTGATTTTACTTTACGCATTGTTTCTTCAGAAGACACAACTTGATTCCATCTCCCAAATGGTGAAAGTCACAACCGATATAAAATCAATGGTTAATGAGTGGATGGTAGCGGGTCTACTTTCAATTCTTGCTATTACAACAACGCTTGGTTCATTTGGAATCTATGTGCGTGATTTAGAAACAAAGAGAGCTGCAGATTTCTTAACAATGCCCATATCAAGAGGCACGCTGCTTGTAAGTTATGTCATCAATGCATTTGTCATCGGTAGTGTATTTTCAATCCTCGCTTTTATAGGTTGTGAAATTTTCCTTGTTTCTTCTGGTGGAGAGTGGGTCGACTTTTCAACTTTCCTTCAAATCATTGGTGTGTTACTACTAGCTGTCACTTTAGCGAGTACTTTTAATTTACTTTGTACGCTTCTAGTAGAATCACAAACTGCTTTTTCAACATTAAGTACTATTATTGGTACTGTTATTGGTTTTTTATGTGGTGTTTATGTTCCAATGGGCGCACTTCCTGATTACGTTCAAAAGTTCATGCTATGTTTTCCTTTAAGCCATCCAACTGTCATGTTAAGAGAGTTATTTATGAGTGATTCATTAGACAAAGTCTTTAAGGGAGCACCACAAGCGAAGGAAGAGTATATGTCCATTTACGGGGTGACCTATGAATGGGGTAATCATGTTATGTCGCAGAATACACATTTATTTATTATATTTGGTGCGGCAATTGTTTTTTGCTTATTAGCAATTTTAATTTTTAGAGTAAAGAATAAATAAATATAACATTTAAGTTAAAAAAAGAAACCTAAGAAATAGACAATAAAAAATGTCTATTTCTTAGGTTATACATTTAGAATGTTTTTTAATATTTAAACAGAACAGCAATTAGTTGATAACCAATACCAACAGTCCAGAAAAGTACTGTATCACCATGTTTTATACGCCCATTTTGAATTCCTTCATGTAATGCTAGCAACGGACTAGTAGTACCTGTGTATCCAAATCGATCTCCTGCATACATCATCTGCTCATCATTCAAATGATAGTGTTCCTGAAAAATATTGATATTAGAAATAGAGAATTGAGATAAGCAGTACGCATCAATCTCCTGAGGTTGTAGATGATTTCTTTCTAATAGTGTATCAATCATCTCGTATGTATCAGGCATACAAACAGCCCCATCAAATGGCTTCCAATTCAAATAATTACTTGTGTCATACTCTTTAATTTTTTTAGATAAACCATTTCGAGGGAAAGTGACTTTATCAAAAACACTTGGATTCGTACAATGAATGGAATCGATAAATCCTGTTTCTTCATCTGTTTTTTCTAATAAAACTGCACAAGCAACATCACCAAAGTTAGAGTATGTAATGCTGTCTTCTGGATTCGCCAATAACGAAAGATAGTCTGAACCTACAAGCAAAAGTTTGTTCATATGAGAGTTTGCCATTAAATAACGTGAAGCTTGATCTAATGCAGAAGTCATACCTGAACAGTTTGCGTTAACATCTAAAAAACCTGTGTTTGTGCTGGCTTCAATGGCACGATGAACTAAAACTGAGTTTGTTGGAAAAATATATTCAGGAACTTGGGTTGCAAAAATGATCATATCTAAATCTTGTGCTTTAATAGTTGATTTCGCTAACACAAGCTTAGATGCCTCAATTGCCATTGTCAATGAATTCTCTTCGTCTTGATCAATAATATATCTCGAATCTTTACCCAAAATATTAGTAATGAAATGAGTATAGTCTTCTCCATGTAATTTTTTATAGTGTTCTATATAAAATTCACTTTCCACTTGATTTTCTGGATGATAGATTGCAATTTCTCTAATTTTTACACTTGTCATAAAAATCAGAACTCCTTTCAAAGTTGAATATATTTGATTAAATTGAAATAGTGAAATTTATAATGAGATGGATAATTTTTTGAATGAATTATTACAAAAATTAACTTAACAATAGTAAAAAACATCCGAATGATGCTTTTTACTATTAAATTACTATTTAATTTTGCACAAATTCAGCATTTGTAAGACCAGCTTTACGTGAAAGACGGCTTAATTGCATTTTGAGAATAACACTATTAGGAATTTCGAAAATGACTTTTTGAAATCCTGTTTCTTTGTACATTGCATAGCAATTTTCTAATAATGGTACTAATTCTGGAGAAACAAGACTTAAATCTTTGCAATCTAATCGTAAATTATACTCTGATGCTTTAATAGAGTTCACATTACGATCGTAATCTTTGATAAATTCGTCTACCTTTTCAGGTGAAAAAGAGCCATTAATTTGCATATACATTTCTTTTTTTAGTTTGTCTAATTTGATTATGTAACTTCCAGTAGTCATTTGTTCTTAACTCCTCTTGATTCTAATTTACTAAACACTAAAAAGTATACACTAGTTTAATAGTCATATAAAACATTTTTTTAGAGAATATATATTTTATTATAAAATTAACAAAACGATTGATTTCATCTCCCAAATGGTGAAAGTCACAATCGATTTAAAATCATATCATGACGAACGGCTCATTTGTCGGTTATAGTAGTAGCGGCTATCGTATTTTGTGTTTTATCGATTTTGATTTTTCGATTAAAGATTAAATAGAAATAATGTAAATATGTTATTCCAAAGAAAATTAATGCCACAAAGCAAAATTTAGCAATGTGGCATTTACTATGGAGATTTTTTTTAGGTTATAACATATGAATATCTTAAAATTCAATGAAATTATTGATTATAAAGACCATACATATAGATGTTAGTTAAATTTTTTGCAATCGACTCTTCAGTAAAAGAAATTCGATTATGAATGATATCCCAGAGGAAATGCTCAAGGTTATAAAATAATATACGTGCTGCTACCTCAGGATCAGTTTCCGCCTTTGCGAGGCTTAAAGACTGTGAATAAGTGATATCACTACAAATTCTTTTTATAAAATTTTCATTAATGTATCCCCACTTCTCTTTTAGTAACTGACTTACTTGAATTCCTTCATAAAAAAGTAAAAGCTCTGTTTTATATTTTTTAGCTAATGATAAAAATAGAAAAATTTGGGATCTGATTATTTTGTAAGCTTCCTCTGTAGTTTTAGGTTCGAATTCTATATCTGCAACTGAGTAAAATTCATCCATTAAATCTGTCATAAAGTGGGCCAATATTTCATCTTTACCTTCCGGAAAATGAATATAAACTGTACCATGTGCTGCACCAGCCGCCATTGCAATCTTATTGACTGTAGTGTTTTTGTAACCTAAATCTTTGAAAATGTTTTGTGCTGCCATTAAAATTTTTGCTTTTGTTTTTAAGGATCTATTTATTCGGCCATCTATTTTCATATTACACCCCAAAAAAATTTATTGACGATACGTCATATTTAATAGCAATATACTCATACAATTTTAGTAATATGACTGAACGTCATAAATATAGAAAAGAAGGGGTTATTTGCTGCCATCCCAACGTAAATCGGATTTTTTGTATTATTAGGCCCTTTAGCAGAACAAACAAGTCCTTCGCTTATGCTCTCTATTTTTAATAGGAACATTTCCTGTATTTTGGTAGCGTTTCCAACATGCGAAAAGGATCTATTTTTCCTCAAAATAGAGGAGGCTATGTTTAAAAAGCTGTATTTGCATTTTTAGATCAACAACTTTCTAAAACAACAGACAGAATTATACAGATTGCACAATCAAAAATATTCATTGCGACAAGCAGCATCAGAGATTGTCTTTCAATAGTTTGTATTAATGTAAAGGAGGCGTGTTGCATGAGTTACCCTTTAAAATTTGCCGATATCGGGGAAGGAATTCATGAGGCTGAAATTATTAAATGGTATATCAATGTAGGGGATATTATAGAAGAAGATCAACTAGTGTTGGAAGTTCAAACAGATAAAGCCACGGTGGAAATTACATCACCAAAAGCTGGAAAGGTGGTATATAGAAGTGGAAATGAGGGTGAGCTATTATATGTAGGCGATACAATTATAGATATTGAAAATAATAACGAATCGAATATTTTAGAACCTACAAGTAAAATAAAAGAACAAAATGATGCTTTAAAAAGCATATCAAAAACTATCAATAGAGTAATTGCAGCACCAAGTGTTCGAAAATTTGCACGCAGTTTAGGTGTCAACTTATCTGATGTTAAGGGTTCAAAAGAGAATGGGAGAATAACCAAACAAGATGTACAAGAATACTTTTCAGAAGCGAATAAAAATCCCAAACACAATGACGAGAAAAATCCTGTATTAAATGAGGATGCTAGAATTCCAATAAAGGGTCTAAGAAAGCAAATTTATAAGAATATGGAGAAATCTGCATTCACAATCCCGCATACTACGGCTATGGATGAATTCCAAGTTGATGCACTAATTCATTTCCGAAAAACACTAGATACTATTACTGACGTAAAATTAACATATATGCCTATTATTATAAAATTTATTACTGAAGTATTAAAGAAAAATCCTATATTCAATGCATTATTAGATGAAGAAAACAAGGAAATTATTTTGAAAAAACAATATAATATTGGTTTTGCCGTTTCTACAAATGAGGGAATAATTGTTCCTATCATTCATCAAGCTGACCAAAAGTCTATAGAAGAAATTGCAAATGAAATGATTGATTTACAGGAAAAAGCCCGTTCAGGATCAATAACTTTGAAAGAAATTAGTGGAGGTACTTTTACGATATCAAGCACTGGTCGTCAAGGAGGAACATTTGCAACACCTATGATTAGCTGTCCTCAAGTTGCTATACTTGGAATCCATGCAATGAAAGAAAAACCCGTAATATTACAAACAAGGGAAATTGGAATTGGGACAATAATGGGAATTAGCTTATCATTTGACCATCGAATTATTGACGGTGAACCTGTCGGGAAATTTATAAAGGATTTAAAAGATTATATAGAAAAACCAGAAAGTCTATTGTTACACACTAGATAGGGGTGATTCTTTTTATGAATGAAGCAGCACATAAAGTAGAACAATATAGCGTTTTAAATTCAGATGGTGAAATAATTAACGGCAGATCAATTAAGGTTAATGATCGTGAATTACTAGAAATGTATCGTTTGATGAAGCGAGCACGTCTACTGGATGAAAAACTATTAAGGCTGCAAAGACAAGGGAGGATCTGCACATATCCTCCTTTTAGTGGGCAAGAAGCAGCACAAATTGGAAGTGCAATGGCCTTAAACGAAAAAGATTGGATTTGCCCAAGTTATCGTGATTTAGCAGCTTGCCTAGTTCGTGGTATGTCAATCGAAAGTATTCTGATGTATGTAAAAGGATACGCATCAGGATGGAAAATGCCAGAAAATACGCGTATCTTACCTATTCAAGTAATAATAGCAGCACAATTACTTCATGCAGCCGGGATTGCACATGCAGCAAAGATTAAGGGAGAAGATAGTGTCACTGTAAGTTATTTCGGGGATGGTGCAACATCACAAGGTGATTTTCATGAAGCACTTAATTTTGCATCCGTTTTCAAATCTCCTGTTATATTTTTCTGTCAAAATAATCAATATGCAATTAGTATTCCAGTATATCAACAGATGGCCAGCGCAACAATTGCACAAAAAGCAATTGCGTACGATATTCCAGGAATCCAAGTAGATGGTAATGATGTAATTGCTGTTTATCAAGTGATGAAAGAAGCTATTAAACGGGCACAGGAAGGTCGAGGGCCAACATTAATTGAAGCAGTCACATACCGACAAGGACCACACACGACTTCAGATGAACCAAAAAAGTATAGAACTGAAGAAGAAACAAAGAAATGGTTAGCAAAAGATCCTCTTCTTCGCTTACAAAAATATTTAAAGAAACAATTATTGTTGTCAGATGAAATGGATAATCAGATTCTACAACAAACAAAGAAAGAAATTGAAGATGCGATTCATATCGTAGATAATACAGTACCAGATTCGTTGGATACTGTCTTAGGCAATGCCTATAAAAATCCCCATTTATTATTACAAGAACAAATTGAATATTGTTCGAAAAAAAGGGGGAGTACAAAATGACTGAAATGACTATGGTTCAAGCTATTAATCAAACAATTGAATTAGCCCTTGAGAAAGATCCAAGTGTAGTTTTATTGGGTGAAGATATTGGAACAAATGGAGGGGTTTTTAGAGTTACAGATGGTCTTATTAATAAATTTGGTAAGGACAGAATAATTGATACACCACTTGCAGAATCAGCAATAATTGGAACAGCTTTTGGGATGAGTATTAATGGATTAAAACCAATAGCAGAGATACAATTTATGGGGTTTATCTATGAAGCAATGGACCAAATTTCTAGTCAAGTGGCTAGGATACGATCCAAATCAGCAGGTAGATTTAATGCACCACTTGTAATTCGGAGTCCATATGGAGGGGGAGTAAGAGCTCCTGAACTCCATTCAGATAGTTTAGAAGCATTATTCAGTCATACACCCGGCTTGAAAGTAGTAATGCCTTCCAATGCTTATGATGCAAAAGGGCTTTTACTTGCTGCTATAGAGGATGAGGATCCTGTATTGTTTTTAGAGCCAATGAAACTTTATCGTGCATTTAAAGAAGAGGTGCCGGATCATCCATATACTATTCCCATTGGAAAAGCATCAACATTAATAGAGGGAAATGATATTACAATTGTTTCTTGGGGTCCTCCAATTATTTTACTAAAGAAAATCGTCCAAGTTTATAAACAAAAAGGTATTTCAATTGAGTTAATAGATTTAAGAACTATTGCGCCATTAGATATAGAAACAATTGTTAAGTCTGTAACAAAAACAGAGAGGCTAGTAATTGTTCATGAAGCTGTCAAAACAAATGGTGTCGGTGCTGAGATTGCAGCATTAATAAGTGAAAGAGCGATTTTTTCTCTAGTAGCTCCTATTATTAGAGTAACGGGATTTGATTCGCCTTATCCAGTAACAACCGTTGAAGAAGAATGGCTACCTAACATGGAGAGAATCTCGGATGCTATTGATCAAATTATGACGTATGATTAATATAAAAGATGCCTTAAAAGTCAGATAAATCTACTTTTAAGGCATCTTTTTTTATAGATTTCTCAAGAAGATTGTCCTCTTGTTTTCGTCTATTCCTTTAGCCATTTTCTAGTGCTTAAGGTTTTAGGATGAGATTTATTCTTTTGAAGGGGGAAATTGAATTTATAGTTATTTTAATAGTTTAATGTTTTCTACTTGACGAAATACCATATGGGGTATAAATTGGGAGTGAAGATAAATTAGTAGATTAAGTCACATATAAAAGGAGTATTGGACATGGGCAAAAAAATATTAGTAGTTGGTGGTGTAGCAGGTGGGGCTTCTACTGCTGCAAGAATTCGTCGTTTAGATGAACAAGCGGATATTATTATGTTTGAAAAAGGACCGCATGTATCATTTTCTAACTGTTCCTTACCGTTTCATTTAAGTGGGATTATTGAAGATAGTAAGAGATTAGTATTAATGAATCCTACAGCTTTTAAGACAAAATACAATATTGAAGCGCGTGTGCAACAAGAAGTTGTCAGTATAAATAGAGATGTAAAAACTATCACAGTAAAAAATTTACTTACAAATGAAGAGTTTGATGAAAGCTATGATTATTTAGTACTATCACCTGGAGCAAGTCCAATTGTTCCACATATTGAAGGAAATCATTCACCACATGTCTTTACTGTAAGAAATGTGACAGATATTGAACACTTAAACCAATATGTTAAAAACGAAAATATACGAGATATTGCGGTTATTGGTGGGGGATTCATTGGTGTAGAAGTAGCAGAAAACCTAAGCTTAGCAGGTAAAAATATTGCATTAGTGGAATTTGCTAATCAAATCATGATGCCATTTGATTATGATATGGCGCAAATTCTTCATAAAGAAATGACCGAAAAAGGTGTTCAACTAATTGTCAACGATGGTCTTGCAAAAGTTGCAGAAGAATATGTGGAACTAAATTCTGGAAAACAGATTGAAGCACAAGCTGTTGTTCTAGCGATTGGAGTACGACCTGAAATTTCTTTAGCTAAAGAAGCAGGACTTGAAATCGGTGAACTTGGTGGCATAAAAGTAAACCAAAATTATGTAACATCGGATCCTTCGATTTATGCAGTGGGTGATGCAATCGAAGTCTATCATCGCTTAACACACCAACAAACAAGACTTGCACTTGCAGGTCCTGCGCAACGTCAAGCACGTGCAGCTGCGAATCATATGTACAACATACCTAATCGAAACACTGGAGTAATCGGTTCATCTAGTATACAAATTTTCGATTTAAATTGTGCCTCAACAGGGTTAAATGAAAAAGTAGCAAAGAATGCCGGTTTTAACGTAAATAGCGTTTATTTAATAGCACCAGATAAAGTAGGGCTTATGCCAAATAGTAATCCATTGCACTTTAAATTAGTATACGAAGTACCAACTGGAAGAATTTTAGGTGCACAAGCTATTGGAAAAGGCAATGCAGATAAACGAATCGATGTGATTGCCACATTGATTACAATGGGCGGTTCATTAGAAGACTTGAAAGAATTGGAATTAACTTACTCCCCAATGTTTAGTACAGCAAGAGATGTCGTTAATCTTGCTGCTTTGGTGGGATTAAACTTACTAGACGGTCGTTATAACCAGGTTGCTGTTTCACAAGTTCGTCATTTAGTAGAAAATAACGCCTACTTTGTTGATGTGCGTGAAAAAGATGAGTTTGAGAGAGGGCATTTAGTTGGCGCAGTCAATATTCCACTAAGTGAATTACGCGATCGTATGGATGAAATTCCAAAAGACATTCCTGTATATGTACATTGTCGTTCGGGGCAACGTAGTTATAACGCTGTAATGGCTCTTCAAAACTCAGGATTTAACAATGTTTGGAATGTATCAGGCTCATTCCTTGGTATTTGTTTATATGAGTATTTCAATGATCAAACAATTAGCCGTGAAAAAATTGTCACAGAATACAATTTTAAATAAAATAATTAATCTTTTTGAGAACGATGAATTTCATTTTCATCGTTCTTTTTTATTTGTCTTTTTCAAAAAATAGACATCTATATTATACTAAGCGATTCTTTTTAAGTTGATTTACTTTTTTTACTAAAAATGAAACTATTTATAACAGTGCATTGTCTAACAAATACCAAGGGGGTAGGCAAACAATGGGCGGAGCCATTATGAAAAAACAAAAAGAACTAAATGTGAAAATTAAATGGGGAAAACACGAAGAAATAATTCAATTAAAATTAAAGTAAATAGAAAAGGTCGTTCGAGTAAGTGGAACGATCTTTTTTGTATGTAAATGAATATGTTGAAATTTCAAGAATCGAAAGAATTTTGAAGGATATACAGAACATATTGTATAAGATGTTGAAAATGTAGATTGAATCAATTTCATAATGCAAAATTCATCTAAAATA